>JASFIT010000136.1:0-10386 GCA_050122535.1 Desulfobacteraceae bacterium
ATTCAATACGATCCGGCACAAAACCCGGACGGAAAGTACAAGGCAGCTCAATTGGTCCGCGCCAACTGGGCACTAAGGGACTACTGTCTTGCTTATGGCATACCCCTCTTGTCGGGAAAAGACAGCTTGTATATTGATGGCAACCTGGAGGGGCCATTCGGTGAAAGGCGAAAGGTGTCTGGATTGCCTACCCTTCTGTTTACGGTATCGAGTATTATTGAAGATGTTGGCAAATGTATAACCATGGATGCCAAGATACCAGGGGACCTTGTTTATGTGCTAGGTGAAACGAGAAATGAGCTTGGTGGCGGCGAGTATTATCAGATGATGGGAGAGGTGGGCCTCCATGTGCCAGAAGTCGATGCCAAGGCGCTCTGGCCCCTTTATCTCTCACTGCACAGGGCGATTCAACAGGGATTCATCTCTTCAGCGCACGCCGTGACAAGAGGCGGGCTGGGCGTCCACTTGGCCTTGGTGGCCCTGGGCGGGGAATTGGGGATGGAAATCCATCTCGGAGATGTCCCCTCTTGCAATGGCCTTACGAACAGTCAAATACTCTTTTCAGAATCAGCTGGCCGGTTTGTGGTGACCCTTGATCCTGAAAAGCAAAGGGCCTTTGAAAAGATCTTTGATGGCCTCAAATTCAGTCATGTGGGTATTGTAACGGAATCACCCATGCTTCGTATCAGAGGTGGGGATGGTGCCCTTGTCATGGAAGAAGAGATATCCCATTTGAAGGATTCCTGGAATAGACCTTTCGGGGGGTTGATATGATGCCTGTTAAAGCGCTGGTGCTCACGGGTTACGGTTTGAATTGCGATTATGAGACGGATTACTCCCTTAAACTTGCAGGCGCTGAATCCCATAGAATGCATGTGAATGAATTGATCCATACGGGCAAATTCGGTTCTGAGACCTCTCTCGATGATTACCACATCCTTGTCTTTGATGGCGGATTTAGTTGGGGCGATGATCACGGAGCGGGCGTCCTTTTGGCGTCAAAACTGAAGTTCAACATTGGGGGCCAGATCGAGGAATTCATCCAACAGGGAAAACTCATCATTGGGATCTGTAATGGTTTTCAGGTCCTCGTCAACTTAGGTCTTCTCCCTGGGTTCGAAGGGAACTACAAAGAAAGAAGAGTTGCTCTCATTGGCAATGATGCGGGCAATTTCATTAACACCTGGGTGAACTTGAAACTGAATTCCGAATCTCCTTGTATCTTTACTGCCGGGCTATCCCACATGGAATTGACTGTGAGACATGGAGAAGGAAAGTTCTATGCATCGGATGAGGATATTGATCTTCTTTTTAGGAATGGGCAGGTGGTTGTGCAATATGCTGATGAGAGGGGGGATGAAGCCAAGGGAAGATGGCCCATGAATCCCAATGGTTCCCTGCGAGATATTGCTGGGATTTGTGATCCCACAGGACGCATTTTCGGTCTCATGCCTCACCCAGAGGCCTTCAATCACTATACCAACCATCCAGACTGGACAAGGCACAAAGAGGCCCTTGTGCGTCAGGGGAAAAGCATTGAGTCACAGGAAGGAGACGGAATTCGCATATTCCGCAATGCCGTTGGGTACGTGAAAAATGCCATTGAAAGTGGCGCACTGAACGGCTAGGAGACCGCCTCGCCTATTCCGCCTTGACAGTTACCTTACGCGGAGACACGGCTTCAACCTTGGGCAGTGTGAGTCTCAACACGCCATCCTTCAGTTCGGCCTCAATCTTGGACTGATCGATCATTTCTGACAGGGTAAACTCTCTCAGGTATTTCCCTGTATCATATTCCCTCAGTACGTCCACTTCGCCTTGACCTTCGGGCGCTTCCACCTCACCTACCAAGGTGAGGACATTATCGCGAAGGTCAATGTCGAGACTGTCTGCCTTCACACCTGGAATGTCTGCCACCAAAGTGATCTCTCGATCTGTCTCAAAGATATCTACTGCCGGGGTAAAAGTGGGTCCTGGTTTCGTCCTTTCCGCAGGCACTGACACGACTCTTTTCTCTTTTGCTTTAAGGGCCTTTGTTTCGCTTTCAACCATGATATTTCCCCTTCAATATGATGTATGTCTTTATGACGCTTTAATCGTGATTTGCTTGGGTTTTGCCGCTTCTGACTTGGGAAGAATAACGGTCAAAACCCCATCCGCGCAGCGGGCCTCAACCTTGGAGGTGTCAATTTGCCCAGGCAAGTTGATCACCCTGCTGAAATTTCCCGCCTCTCGCTCTCTTCTATGATAATTGGCCTTTTCATCTTCCGGAGCTATCTTCCGTTCCCCAGATATGGAGAGGCTGGTGCCCGTCACAGATATGTCCATGTCCCCAGCCTTTACGCCTGGGAGCTCTGCCCGAACATAGTAGTTATCATTGCCTTCGGTTACGTTTACCAACGGGAAAACCCCTGCGGTAGGATCACTCAAGAGACGGCCCGTCAAACCCTCAAAAAGTCTATCCATCTGTCTTCGCATGCGTTCTAATTCCTCGAACGGGTCTTGCCAGTCCCATCGGGGCCAGTTTGATAGCCTTCTTAGTATCATGGCTCCTCCCTCCTTTATTGAAAATTTGGGTTGAAAAATTGTCATCTTTTTCTCCCCTTTAACATTTTGAGGATGTCATCAATTCTTCCTACAATAAGTAATCCGATTCAACTGGTTGTCAAGACATCCTGTCCCTAAAAGGTGAATTTGCGCAATCTGCTATTCGAGAGGACCATCGGTGCAGATCAGCTATTGAGACTGTCGAAAAACCGGCTTCTGAGAGGCTGATGGAAAATGTCCATATGCAAGTTGAGCGCTGCGAAATCCCGCTCTGTCGCAGATCCCGTTCGCGGGACGGGAGCTTCCGAAACTGGGGACCCGCCCGCAGGGTGGGGAGTCCAAGCGAAGCGCGGACAAATCCCGAGGAATGCGGCGTACATAGAAGTACGCCGCAGTGACTTGCCCTGTTAAATCGGCTTCGCCGTCTCGCTAAGCGAGAATTTAACAGGGCGGGGGATGAGGGTAACGCAGCAGATGGGCGTTTTGCGACAGCCTCACTGACTAAAATGGCAGGGTCAGGGAGTAGCCGATTGGCCCTCTTTGAACGATAAGGGTTATGGAGGGTAAGTGGTGGTATTGGCTGACAGCCTTATTAAGAGTATCAATGTTTTTTATAGGCGTATTATTGATTTTAAGAAGCAGGTCTCCCGCCCTGAGGCCATACTCTGCCGCCTTGGAGTCAGGCTTAACATACTTAACAAAGACGCCTTCCTTCAGACCATATTTCTTTCGGGCCCTCTTATCCACTTGACCCATCTCAATTCCCACACGCCGATAAAGCAGTTTCTGGGCATAATTAAGAGGGAAAGGTGTTGGCTTCGCTGAAACGGTCAGCTCTCTGCCTTTGCGGAATATCTTTAACCTGAGGAGATCGCCCGCTGTGTATTCGCCCAATGCATCGCGATACTCCGGAAGCGATGATATGGGCACATCTTCCAAGGAGAGGATTATGTCACCCCTTTTCATCCCAGCCTTTGCCGCTGGACTTCCATCAATCACATCGCTTATGAGCACGCCCACACTTTTCTCAGCAAGACCGAAATACCCCTTCAGTTCCTCAGTAAGTGCTTGTGTCTCAATGCCGAGCCATGGAAACCTCACCCTACCCTCTCGGATAAGCTCCCGTACGATGCGCTTCGCTTTGTTGATAGGAATGGCGAATCCTATCCCTTGCGCCTTCTGGTATATGGCTGTATTGATCCCGATGAGTTCCCCTTCGATATTGAGTAAGGGCCCCCCGCTATTACCAGGATTGATGGATGCATCAGTCTGAATGAAATGCCGATAGACGCGCTCCTCAGTGCGCACAGACCGATCTAGAGCGCTCACCACGCCTGTGGTCACGGTATGCGAAAGCCCAAAAGGATTTCCTATGGCTATCACGGTTTCACCAATCATCAGGTCATCTGAATTGCCCATCCCTATCTCGGGCAGTTGCTGTCTTACATCGATTTGGAGAACCGCCAAATCCGAACGGGGGTCTGAGCCTAGTACCTTCCCCTTATACTCTTTTTGTTCAGAGGTGATCACTTTGATTTCGGTCGCCCTGGCGACCACATGGTGATTCGTAATAATGTATCCTTTGCTCCCATCCATAATCACGCCGGAACCCAAGCTGGTTCTCGTATATTCACGAGTAAAGAAGTCAGGGAAAAAATCCCTAAAGAAATCATCTCGTGAAAAAGGAAAGATGGGACCAACACGCTCTTGCACGACCGTGCTAATGTTAACAACAGCGGGGCTCACCTCTTCTACAGCAATAACCACGGCACTTCGCCGAAGTGAAGCCTCGGCACCAGCGTATGCAACAAGCAGGGCAAGAACGAGCATGCTACCATGTATGAATTTCATGAACCGAACACTCTTGAGAAATCTCAATGTCAAAGCTCATATGTCAATTGAATGACAAATGCCCTAATGTCAAACGGGAGAGCGATCTATAGGGTACTCAGCCCCTGCGATCGGCAGCCAGTTTTAAGCTTTGGCCATTCTCACAATTGCTTCGCGCAAGTCTCACACTCGGAATCCTTCCTTCGATACTTGGATTTTGGCATTTGACATTTCTATGCTGTCTTCTGTCTACGGTATTCTGTCTTCTATTATTACAACTTTAGGCACTTTAGTTCACTTTAGTCACTTTAACTCACCTTACCCGCTATTTATCTAGAAACTCACCGATGATAGCCTTCAGCTCCTCGGTATATCCCCAATAAAAATGGTCGGCGCCTTCGATGAGACGGAGAGTGGCCTCAGGATTCCATTCTTGCATCAGCTTTTCAATGGTCTTGTATCCGGCTATGTCGTCACGAGTCCCAACAATCACCAGCTGGATTTTCGGATCATATTTCAAAAAGTCAAAACTGACAAAATTGACCGGGGGTGAAACCATCACCATACGTTTGGCCTGCGCAAGTTTTTCTATACTGAGGGCATTTACCCAGGCCCCGAAAGAGTAACCTGCCAGGTCAAAACTGCTCACTCCCTGGCCTGAAAGGAACTTCAGAGCCGCCCTTACATCCTCTTGTTCACCCTTGCCGTCATCATAAGACCCTTCACTTCTTCCAACGCCCCTGAAATTGAACCTGAGGGTGCTATAACCGTGTTCACGATAGGCTTGGGTAATAGCTTCCACCACATTATTATGCATTTCACCCCCATAAAGAGGATGGGGATGGGTCACAACAACCGCCTTTTCTTCATTTAGGTTTTCCAGGAGACCCTCGATTTTCAAGCCTTTAGAATCAAAAAATATCTGTTCTTCTGTCATGTTCATCCCAACGGCGTCACCGTTATGATTATTGCGTAGGGTGGCATTTTACCCGCAAAAGCAGCCCTGCGGATAAAATCCGACCCATAGTTCAGCATTGCGCCTTTGGTTCTAAACCTATCTTAACCAGGGATTACTTCTCTTCTCTTCATCAATTGTTGATGAAGGTTTAAAACCATAATCATGCCCTGGCCAGACAACCGTTTCTCCAGGTAATACGAGAAGCCTTTCTTTTATGGCCTTCATGAACTCTCCCATAGAGGCACCCGGCAAATCGGTTCGGCCAATACCACCCACAAAGAGGGTATCTCCTGAGAAAAGATTCCCATCTCCCAGAAGGCATATTCCTCCCGGGCTATGCCCAGGCGTATGGATAACCTCCAGCGAGATATCGCCCGCCACAATGGTATCTCCGTCCTCTACGGTGATATCAGCACTGGGTGAGGGCGTGAAACCCCATTGACGAGCATGTGCCTGCCCTTGGGGTGAATTGAACATTTGATCATCCAGAGCATGCATTATTATCTTTGCGTTGGTGAGGGCTTTTACCTTGGCATTGCCACAGGTATGATCTCCATGCCCGTGTGTATTCACAATGTATTTCAGATTCAGCCCTTTTTCATTAATTCTGTCAACGACCCGCTCCTCGTCCCCGGCCGGATCAATAACAAGGGTATCTTTGCTCCTGGGACAAGACACAATGTAACAAAAAACGTCCATGTAACCCACTTTCATCTGTTCAATGTCCATCGATTATTCCCTCCAAAGTGATCTAAAGTGCCTGAAGTGTACTAAAATGCCTAGAGTGAATCGAAATACTAGCCATACATGCGAATTGAATTAGGCGCATCTAAGAATCACATGACCTCTAGTATCGTGTTCCAAAAATGACTTTAAGAATTTACAAACCCTAAAAGTCATTGCGAGGAGCCCGCTCGCTTCGCCTGCGCCCCGCCCACGGGGCGGGACGATGGGGGGCAGGCAGCAGGCGCCGAAGCAATCTCTTTCAATCTGGCCAAAATAGTAACTTTCATAAAATGAGATTGCTTCCCCCTGCTTCCGCAGGGGTCGCAATGACCACATAGGGAGGCGTTATTTATGCAAAGAACTTGTTGGACTCGACGCTACTTATCGGGCGGAGAATTTCTCAAACAGGGACACCATCTGTTCTTTGTAGTCCTCAGGGAGCTTGGAAAAATTCTCCTTTGGAACCTCCACAAACTCCCCGTTACTTCTCACCAGCAGTTTCCCTTGCTCGTCCCTGATTTCTGCTCTTGCTCTTATCTTAGGGGGTTGGGAGTCATCTATGAGCCTTCCTGCCACCGTTAGAGGGGTCCCAACCGCCACGGGTCTTACATATTTTATATCCATCTTGCGAGTTACAAGAAAAACCTTTTTTGTGTACATAATGGCCCAAGACATGACTTCATCAAGGAGAGTAGACACAATTCCACCATGAATCACGCCCTCCCATCCTTCATAGCGCTTGTCCAGGGTAATCTCCGTACAGACGGCCTCTCCAAGACGATAGAACTGGAGATTCAAGCCTATGGGGTTTTCCGTTCCGCACGCAAAACAGTTGTGTCCTCGTGGTTTTGGTATTTCAACTTTTTCTTCTGCCATCTCTACTTCCTTCCCTGAATAGG
Organism: Desulfobacteraceae bacterium; assembly: GCA_050122535.1. Taxonomy (GTDB): domain Bacteria; phylum Desulfobacterota; class DSM-4660; order Desulfatiglandales; family HGW-15; genus JASFEQ01. The sequence continues at coordinate 6,961 of JASFIT010000136.1, forward strand.
GACCTATGCCCATTTTACGACTTTAGGCACTTTAGCTTGCCCGCCATAGCCATTTCAGAGCAACTCTTTCTGGTCATTCATCTTGCACTGCTTGGCCATGCTCCAGTATTCTGCAGGGAGAGGCGACGGCGGGTCACTTTGGTGATTGATTAATAACCCCTGTTTTCCTTTTTGAGTCAAGTACTCTTCCCCGCACATTATCGTTTCTCACCAACAGTGTGTACCATGTATTCTCATGGTCCCATTCCCGAACCACATCCAGGTTATTTTGAACCAGTTGGTATCTGATGTTCCTTACTTCACTCCTGAGAAGCCCCGAGATAATAAACCAGCGCTTTTCCAGAAAGCCTTTCCTCTCTAAGAGTTTAACGATCACACTATGTTGAAGGTTCGCCACAATCAGGTCTGCCGTTTCCTGCACAAAATCTTCTGCCAGGCCCCTTACCACCTCTATTGATCCTTCAAGGTTATTCAGTCCTACATTCGTTTGGGCCGTCTTTACCGACAAGGGATTCAGGTCCACAGCCAGCACCCTTTCTGCGCCCAGCAAGGCCGCTGCTAGGGCTAGTATGCCTGTTCCTGTGCCTAGGTCAAGGACTCTCTGTGGTGAAGATTGTCGATGAAGATGAACCAGGGCCTTCAGGCAATCCTTTGTGGTGGGATGAAGTCCCGTCCCAAAAACTACCCCAGGATCCAGAATGATTTCTATTTTTCCTTCATCTTCAACCCATTCCTCCCAAGGAGGGTGAATGAGAAAGCGCTCTATCGCCATTGGCTTAAGGGCGCTTCCCTGCCATTCTTCATAAGTCAAGTTGTAATCCTCAATAAGTTCCAAGTCGGATCGCATTCTGAGAAGTCCCGAAACATTTTCCCGAGAAGGCATTGAAAAGAAGAGAAAAGAGGTATCATCCTCCAACCAGTTCCCCAAAAAATGCTCACCAAGTACAAGCTCTTCTTCGTCTCCAACCCGTCCCTTCAAATGATATATAAATAGATCTTTATAGGGACCGGTAGATCCTCTTCTTTGGGTTTCAATCTCGGGTTTCAATGGGGACCCCGTAACTAAACCTTTATTTTCCATCTGCAAAAGGTATAAAAAAGACCCACAACAAATTTCTGTGGGTCGTCTAGCAGCTTTTTACAAGCCTTTAGCCCTCTATTTATAGACGGTATTTATACAACATGTCAAGAGAAGAAACATGCAACCCAATGCGGCTTTTTCCCCAAGCGAGCGCAGAACCGGGGCAATGAAACCTCTAAATCATGAACCTTCTGTTTGTAGTGCAATTTGGCTTAAATATGGTGCTTAAATCTATTTTTTAATTGTTTTAGTTGAAAATCCCATTGAATTGATATATCTTGCGATCATTTCTCTATGCCTTTTATATGAGAATTTCAACATGACCAACTCGAGGCTTGGGTTTCAATCTTGGGCTCATTTTTCACATGGAAACCGGCCACCTTAAAAACTTTTGAAAAGGCCTTTAAATGGGTTTAGGAGGAGGTATGAGAATGCATGGGACAAAAAAGTGGTTTTCCAAAGATTCGCGTGTGAAAGCAGGTTTAATTTCATCGGTGTTGATCTTTATGTTCATAGGGTGTGCATCTTCCCCAAAGGAATTTGATCCTAACATTACCGGCCCACAAATGATTGTACAACCTGACACGATTCGCCTGGGGGTTGCCAGAATGAAAGATACGAAAATCGTGTTTTCGGGTAAAGGGTTTCAGCCCGAGGATTCGGTTTTTGTGAAATTATTGGGCGTGGATAAGAACGGGAAAAAGGTGGATGTCCCTATTGCCGATGGGAACGTGGATAAAAATGGCTATTTCACAGCTGAGGTGGGCACGTTGGTTAAGATCGCTGAACTATTAAGAGCCAAGCTAGGTTCTAATGAAAAGATGGAAACCATCGTCATTATAACCCAACCCCCCATCCCTGAAGGCACTTACACGGCCAAGGCCGTCAGTATGGAATCTGAAAGCGAAGCGCAGTGTGAACTCGTCATCAAAGGCCCTTCTTTGATGGATAGACTCAAGGACTGGATCGGAGGACTACTGGGCAAAATTCAGAAGAAGTAAGATAACTGAATATCTGGAGTATTGGAGTGATGGAGTGTTGGAGTGCTGGGGTACCCACACCCAAAATGTTTTCATTACTCCAGTACTCCACAACTCCAGGCAAGAAAAAAGCCCCTCAAATGAGGGGCTTTTTAAATGAAATCCGGCGGCGTCCTACTCTCCCACGCAGTCCCCCGCGCAGTACCATCGGCGCTGAAGAGCTTAACTTCCGTGTTCGGAATGGGAACGGGTGTGACCTCTTCGCTATTGCCACCGAAAACTTTTCAAACACAAATACAGGGCAATCAATCAAGGACCCATAAATAGCAAATAATTGTGGCCAAGCCGCACGACCTATTAGTACCGGTCAGCTTAATGCGTTACCGCACTTACACATCCGGCCTATCAACCTCGTAGTCTCCAAGGGGTCTTCAGTTCCGCTGGTTTCCCAGCGGAAGGGATATCTGTTCTTGAGGTTGGCTTCCCGCTTAGATGCTTTCAGCGGTTATCCATTCCGAACATAGCTACCCAGCTATGCCGCTGGCGCGACAACTGGAACACCAGAGGTTCGTCCATCCCGGTCCTCTCGTACTAGGGAAAGATCCTCTCAAATATCCTACGCCCACGAAAGATAGGGACCGAACTGTCTCACGACGTTCTAAACCCAGCTCACGTACCGCTTTAATTGGCGAACAGCCAAACCCTTGGGACCTGCTCCAGCCCCAGGATGCGATGAGCCGACATCGAGGTGCCAAACCGCGCCGTCGATATGAACTCTTGGGCGCGATAAGCCTGTTATCCCCGGAGTACCTTTTATCCGTTGAGCGACGGCCCTTCCATACGGAACCGCCGGATCACTAAGACCTACTTTCGTACCTGTTCGACTTGTCAGTCTCACAGTCAAGCTCCCTTATGCCTTTACACTCTACGGCTGGTTTCCAATCAGCCTGAGGGAACCTTCGCGCGCCTCCGTTACTCTTTGGGAGGCGACCGCCCCAGTCAAACTACCCACCAGACACTGTCCCCGACCCGGATGACGGGCCAAGGTTAGAACCCTAAACTAATAAGGGTGGTATTTCAAGGTTGACTCCATCCCGACTAGCGTCGAGATTTCAAAGTCTCCCACCTATCCTACACATACTAGCCCAAAGTCCAATGTCAGGCTGCAGTAAAGGTTCACGGGGTCTTTCCGTCTTTTCGCGGGTAAACGGCATCTGCACCGCTAATTCAATTTCGCTGAGTCCCTGGTCGAGACAGTGGGGAAGTCGTTACGCCATTCGTGCAGGTCGGAACTTACCCGACAAGGAATTTCGCTACCTTAGGACCGTTATAGTTACGGCCGCCGTTTACTGGGGCTTCGGTTCA
>JASFIT010000137.1:0-10373 GCA_050122535.1 Desulfobacteraceae bacterium
CGGGGTTCCTTTGGTCTTTTTCATTTCAATCCTCCTTTGGTTGGTTTTTTGGGATGATCAAATATATCACCAAAGGTCGACCAAGGGGACCCTGCATAGGATCTATTAATCAAAACTCTGGGTAACCGCAGAAAACGCAAGGTTAGCGGTTGTAGAACTCAACCGCTCCGCGGTAGCTCCTCCGGTGCACCTTCCTTAGCTTTTCCCACCCACCTGCATTAATGATCGTCTTTCCTTTGCTTTGGTCCTATAAGATACCTCCAATCTATTTAATCCAACCAAAGGAGGTATCCGTCATGACAACATTGAGACAAAAGATGATCAAGGCAATGGAACTGAGAAACTTTTCCAAACACACCCAACGCTATTACTTATCAGCGGCCACAGGGCTTGCACGTTACTATCAGCAATCTCCCGATAAGCTCAGCCAAGAGATGATCGAAGACTATGTGTTGTATTTGAAAAACGAAAAGGGCAATGCCCCCGGCAGCTGTGCCAATGTGGTGGCCGGACTACGGTTTTTCTACACTTACGTGGCTGATAGACAGATCTCCATTGATTATTCTGTGCGCAAAGCCACTAAACTGCCAAGCGTGCTCAGCCAGGAGGAGATCTGGGAGCTCATCAACGCAGCGCATAACCTCAAACACCGACTGATTTTGATGACCACCTATTCAGCCGGACTTCGGGCCGGTGAGGTGGCTGCCCTAAAACCCGAACACATCGACAGCAAAAGGATGCTGATCAAGGTGGAAAACGCAAAAGGAGGCAAACAGCGCTATACCATCCTCTCTTTAAAGCTCCTTAAGGAGTTGCGTCGTTATTACAAAACCTGCAAACCCAAAACCTACCTGTTCCCATCCTCCTATAATCATAGAAAGAACCAAAAACTCACTTACTCATCGGTGCGCAACATCTACGAAAAGGCTCGAAAAAAAGCCGGCATTAAGAAAGGCGTTGGCATCCATACCCTCAGGCACAGCTTTGCCACCCATCTTCTGGAGGCCGGCTACGATATCCGCAAAATACAGGTATTAATGGGCCACCGGCGACTGTCCACCACCATGATCTATCTGCATGTAAGCCGCAAAACTTTGTCAAAGATCCCCAGCCCATTGGATCTCTTTGACCCGCAGATTGCAGGAAAGGAGGACAACACCGATGACCCAACTCATTAAAGCACAAAAACCCCGCTTAGAGGTAGCAGATATTTTGCAAAAACATATCAGGCAGTATCGCAACGCATATCCCCTAGGCCCGGATCAGCACCGGATCGTATCCCACCTCCTTAACTGTCGCACCCCCAAACTTGGAGGCCACCTTGAGCGCTGTACCCATTGCGGGGCTGAGCGTATTATGTATCATTCCTGCCGAAACCGACACTGCCCCAAGTGCCAGCAAATACCCCGGGAGCGATGGCTTGAAAAGCGAAAATCCGAACTCCTGCCCACTACCTACTTCCACATCGTATTTACCCTGCCCCATGAGTTGAACTGCCTCATCCTAAAGAACAAATCCGTGATGCTCCATATGCTCTTTAAAGCCGTCTCTGAGAGCCTGCTACAATTTGGTAAAAACCAGCTTGGTGGAAAACCAGGCTTCGTGGCTGTCTTACATACCTGGGATCAAAAGCTCAAAGCCCATTTCCATCTGCACTGCCTGGTTGCCGGAGGTGCTGTGTGTTCAAAGAGCAAACGCTGGATCCCATGCAAGGATAACTACTTATTTAACCAGGAAGCCCTCTCCCTGGTTTTTCGTGGCAAGTTCATCAGCCACCTCACACGGGCTATGCACAGGGGAAAACTCAGCTTTAATGGGCAATACGGGCAGTTCAAAAACAGACTCTATAAACACAAATGGGTCGTCAGTGTGCGTGAACCCATTACAGAGCCTCAACACGTTCTTCAATACCTGGCCCGGTACACACACCGGGTGGCTATCGCCAACTCTCGCCTCACTGCCCTTCATGATGCCATGGTCAGCTTCAAGTATAAAGATCGTAAAAACAATAAGTTAAAGAAGACCACCATCAGCGCCGTTGAGTTTATCCGCCGCTTTTTGCTCCACACCTTGCCCCAGGGCTTTGTCAGAATCCGACACTATGGCTTCTTGGCCAATCGAAACCGCACAGCCAATTTGGCCTTCATCCGCCGCTTGCTCAAATTACCCTCTCAGTTGCTCAAAATGACTCACTCACTTCAAAAAATAATGCTCAAACTCACCGGCATCGACATCACACTCTGTCCCTGCTGCAAGAAAGGCCACATGAAACTGGTTGCACAAATACCTAGCCCCAGGGGCAAACACCCCTTTAACTTCATACGGCCGCCCAATTATCAAGCTTTCGCTAACGCTTAATCACTTAGGGTTAAATCTAGATGGGTGCCGTTGAAAACAAATGGATAGGTGCGTCCAAATCTTGAAAAAATGCCTTCATAGAGCAGTTGAATTTGTTCAAAATAAGTCTCTAAACTACCCATGCACAGTAAAAGGTTCTCCAAAATCTTTACAAGCAGTCCAGAAAATCCGAAAGCTAACCCTGATGTAAACAAAAAAGGCCTTACAATACCCATATAAAGGCTTTGCAAAACCTCCTTCTCCAAGCGGCTGAGCCCTACATCGTTTTATCCATCATCCCACCACAGTAAACCTCATCCTCAGAAATCTTGATAACCATCTCATCCTATGCAACTATCTGTCTCAGGACGATGGATAAAACGCTTATTAGTAACCTTCAGTTTTTGAGAAGTGCACATTATGCCAAGAAAGCTTGAAAATCGCTATGCTAAGAATTTTCAAAATTAGTTCCAGAATACTTCACTTGAAGCTTATCTTATAGTATATATTTTCCTATCATGAACTGACCTTTTTTCACTCAACAACGGAGTTATGGCAGATGGGCCTTCCCCCGCCCCCTAATGCTCATGCCGTGGCAGTGCTGCTTCTCACAGTCTTCGCACTGATTCTTTTCACTCGCGAAAAGATACCACTCGAGTCCTCAAGTTTCCTAATTCTCATTGCTCTGGCTGTAGGTTTCGAGCTCTTTCCTTTCCAGTTAGATGGGCGCGTGTTACACGCTGTGGACTTTTTCCAAGGTTTCGGACACGAGGCACTGGTTGCCGTTTGTGCCCTAATGATTGCCGGACAGGGCATCGTGCGAACAGGGGCGCTAGAACCTGTGGGGAGAGCGTTGGCTCGGCTTTGGAAGATCAGCCCGAACGTCTCCCTGTTACTGACACTTTTGGTCGGGGCCTTTATCAGCGCTTTCATAAACAATGTTCCCGTTGTGGTTTTGTTTCTACCCATTTTAATAAGCGTTTCCCTTCGGACGGGAATGAAAGCCTCGTCGGTTTTGATGCCCATGGGGTTCGCCACCTTGCTGGGCGGGACGTGTACTACAATCGGCACCTCTACAAACCTTCTTGTGGTATCCGTGGCCGCGAAGATGGGCTTAAGACGGCTGGAGATGTTCGATTTCCTGGTGCCAGCGGTTATTGCAGCTGGTATCGGAATCGTGTATCTCTGGGTCCTGGTTCCCCGGATCATACCCGACAGGGAACTGACTCTGGCGAACACTTCCCCCAGAGTTTTTTCTGCCCATCTTGCGATTTTGGAGGGGAGTCCGGTGGAAGACAAGACGCTGGCTGAAGCACTCAAGAAAGTCGATGGTGCTATGAAGGTCATGAGCATAAAGCGAGGGCCTGACAGCGTCATGATTCCACTTCCCAGCATAATGCTGAGGGCCGGCGATCACCTCGTCATTCGTGATACTCCCGATCGTTTGAAGGAGTTCGAAAAGGTACTTGAGGGGACGCTCTATGCGGATGACTCTATGGGCGAGCCCGTCGATGATGAACACCCCCTAAAGGCTGAAGATCAACAGATTGCAGAGGTAGTTGTCATAGAGGGCTCTCGCCTTCAGGGAAGGACTCTTAGTGCGATGCGATTTGGGGACCGGTATGGAATGATTATACTGGCGATCCACAGAGCAGGCAAGCACCTGGAAAAGGTATACGATGAAATCGGAGATATCCGGCTGAGAGCTGGAGACATCCTTCTGGTTCAGGGACCCCGTGAGCAGATCGCCAGCCTCAAAGAAGAGAAAGATTTCCTCGTACTCGATGCCACGATTGATCTTCCTTTCGCCAGAAAGGCTCCTGTGGCATTGCTCAGTATGGTAGGTATCGTTGTAACGGCCGCATTGGGGATCCTGCCGATAGCTATTAGCGCGCCATCTGGTGCGCTATTAATGATTTTCACGGGATGCCTGGGATGGCGTGATGCTACGCGTGCCCTGAGTGCGCAGGTCATCCTTATTGTTGCCGCGAGCCTAGCCCTCGGGGCTGCATTGCTGAAGACCGGCGGTGCGGATTATCTGGCGCAGCTTTTTATAGCTTTGACAGGTGGCACGCGGCCAACCTTCGTGATCAGTGGGCTGATGCTTTTGATAGGGATCCTCACCAACATTGTATCCAACAACGCGGCAGCGGTAATCGGTACCCCCATCGCCGTTTCCATTGCTGCCCAAATGGGGCAACCTTCCGAACCGTTTGTCCTCGCGGTACTGTTTGGGGCCAATATGAGCTATGCCACCCCCATGGCCTACAAGACCAATCTGCTCGTCATGAACGCTGGGAAATACACCTTCAATGATTTTCTTCGGATTGGGGTACCATTGCTCCTGATAATGTGGGTTACGCTTTCCTGGTTGCTCCCAACCATCTACGGTATACAATAAAACCAGGAATGCTCTGAATTGATGCGACTTGCGATATTTTTCTTTCAAAGCCCATCAGGCATTCTATATCTAATTAAGATAAAAACCGGACTTTTAAAACACATGAAAATTTTAAATATTCGTGGATTATCTGAAGTAATCATCTTGTTCACGAATGCTAAAGGGTTGAAATATATAAACAATATATCATTCATGAAAATGTTAAGCATAGTATATTTTAAAAGGTAAGATAAAAGGTCATGCAAAGAAACACTTTAGCGGACGCAAAAAGCCGCGCCGTTGAGTTCACGCGTTAATGCTTTCTCATCGTAATCATAACAAAATCTGGTGTTCCGCAAGTGTAGACTTGGATAAGTATCATAAAAAAACCCGATTGCATCATTCTGCTGTACTTGTTGACTCTTGAACAGCCGAAAAACTTTCGAGTACTGCTTCTAGCTTCCAGAACACCGCCAAAAACGCAAGATAGATATAATTTGCAATTTGTTAGCATTGCACGTTATGGCAAAAATTATAGAAGAAACACATGGATTAAGACAATGCACCACCAAATCTAATTGCTTAAAAAGGCATGTGATGAAAGTCCAGCAGTTATCACCCTACCACCGACCACTAACTTGCAATAAAACCCCTGCTCTGATTGCGAAGAGCGGGGGTTTTTCTCGCCCGAATCAACTTCAAACTTGGGTGCGCATAGGATGCATTTCTCCTTGACAATCCAACAAGATCCATTAGAATCTATTAACCCCAGAGCCCCATAAATGCGAAAAGTAATGTTATTTCAGCAACTTATTTTGACTGTGGATCTGTGGGCTGTAAGGTGAGTAGCAGGTTCCCAGCACCCTTTAAGACAAGGTCTAGTGAACAAGCCACAAGGCAAGACCGAACAAGGTAAAAGCGCAGCCATTAAAATAGCCGTGCCGGTAATCGGTTGGGCTACGGTTATTGGTCTTCTCTTATACCGACCAAAATGGGTCGGAATTGGTTTTGGAATTGGGTTTCTTGGAACCATTTTTCTCGCATTGCTTGTGCTTTTTTTCGGTTTCGTCTTTTTAAGGGCTAGGGAAGCAAAGCGAGAAGGTGGATGGCTTTTAGCAATCCTCACTGCTCTAGGGGTGATAATTTTTATTGCACTATGGTTCCTGTTGGGCTTTCATGTTGAAAAAAGTCATTTGCCCGTCTAAAGGCACGGGGTGAAATTATTTCTAAAGGTTATGATCATGTCATGCGGAGCGAAGCATAACTTCAGACGGCAGGCCCCCGTTCTCCGGGAGAGGTGGGGTTTTGTTTTCAGTCTATCGCTCTATGGCTAAAAACTTGGAGGAAAGACCCGTGAGGGCAACTTCAAAGTCCGGCACTCAGTTAACTATCTTTGGCAAAAGTACAGAACCAAGAGGATTGCGAAGATTAAGAAACAGGCGCAAGGTTAAGAAGGTCAAAGGAGAATTTAGATATCAAGAGGACAACAAATATTATCATCGGTTCCGGATTGAAACAAAAAACGAGGAGATACTTGGTGCCATTTATATCTCCAAAAACATGAACCCGTTACCCGATAAGATAATCCTGGAGCGGAAACGCAGCTAGAGTCGGTGGACATTGCTCTAGGAAAGGAGGCAAATAAGCCGTGGAAGACGAACTTGGGGAAAAAGTTTTCGACTATATCGCCACCTTAGAAAGAACCAATGCAGAGTTGGTAAAGACCCTCAAGCTCTGCGTTGATGCACTCTCAAAGTTTGAATCCTCTGCACCAGATCCCGAAGGCTTTCAAGAACTGATGGACACATTTCATAAAACGATAAAGGGTGCAGTAAAAACATCCGAGGAGAAACCTTTTCACTGATTGGAGGGTGAGATCCTTTCATGAAGGTGCGGTCAATCTCGAAAAAGTTATACCAGGTTTGGAGATTGTTTCTGGAATAAGAGCTGAGTGGGACTTCAGTTACTATGATCAATAAAGGCAGGGACATCGCGGCCCTGCCTTTCTGGTTTGAGTCGTCAGCTTTGCTTAACGCCCCTTCTGCACCACCTTGACCAAGGTATTGGCTGGAACAGGATCTGTCAGAGACTTGCCGTTGAGGAGTGCAATATCCTTCCGTTCTTTCTCCGGAACGCCCATTGAACGGAGGACACTTCCCATGGTACCGGCCCTTTTCGTGGCTCTTATGCGGATTCGATCAGGTTTCACATTGATCCGCTTTCGGTTCGTGAGATGACTGAAGTTGCCCATGGTGCTGTCAAATAGGCCTGCATACGCTTCAAAGGATTGGGGCATAGTTAGCCCATGAAATGCGTAAATATACTTGTCTTTCCTAATAAAATAGGACATGACGCGAATAACACCCTGTTGGGTTCTGATATCAGAGATCAATCGATAGCCGGATAGGCCGTTCACTTTCTTAGCCTCGTACTTGATCACACTAGCCTGGGACCTTTGGGCAAAATTCACGGCTGCCTGCCGAGGGGATGTTCCGGAAGTGACGGAGAGAAAAATGGCGGCGCCCCCTTGCTTGGGTTCCATCTGAACCTGCGACGGCGTGTTATTGACTTTCCAGTTTCTCGGGACAGGAAACTGGAAGCGGAGCTGGGGATGGTAAAATACACCGTCATCAACATAGCCCTGTCGAGGGTCTTCCCCAAACACGAGACCGTCGATCCGGCGCAGATACCCGTTTCTTCCCACCTTCGGGTCTTTTTGACCCAACTTCTGCTGCCATTCCCTGGATCTCTCCCTTACCACCTTTTCGCGGTCTTCCGGATTTGGATGCGTGGAAAACCAGCCTGGCAGGCCGCTTTTGTCGTCATGTGGATTCATCCTCTCAAGGGTCTCAAAGAAGTTAGCCATCTGTGACGCATCGTAGCCCACCTTGCTCGCGTATTCCACACCCAGATCATCCGCCTGTCTCTCATTGTCTCTGCTGAACTTCAGAAAGAGCATCTGCACGCCCATTCCTGTCAGTCCGGACAGGGCACGAAATTCCGGCGAAATAATACTCCCGACCGCCATTCCCATTTGAGTGAGCTGAGCCCGGCTGATTTGTTTGGCAGAGTGACGTGCGGTAATATGCCCTATTTCATGGCCCAACACGCCGGCCAACTCGGCCTCGCTGTTCAGGGTGGCCAGAATCCCACGTGTAAAATAGACATAGCCTCCTGGAACGGCAAAGGCGTTGACAACTGCTACGTCTAAAACTTTGAAATGATAGGTTAAGTGGGGCCTATGGGAGACTTTGCCAATTCGCTGGCCCAGGTCTTTGACATAGCCGTTCAGCCTTCGGTCATCATAAATGCCAAATTGCTGAACAACCCCGGCATCGGCTTGGCCGCCCAGCTGAATCTCGTCGCTCTCACTGAGTAGCATCAACTCACGCTGCCCGCTTACTGGGTTGACCGCACACGAAACGGCCCACAAGAGCAAGCCAAACAAACCTAAAGCGATAAGCGTTACTCTAATAGTTCTTTTCACCACGTACGTTTTTTCATACCTCCATGAGGGTTTGAAGTATGAGAGCGTCGACCTTACCGCCGGATCTCTACTGCGGCACGGCCTCAGTTATTGCTTAATGAGAATAAGGAAATGGGGTTGTCCTGTCAAGGGGAGAGCAGTGGGTGAAAGGGTCTCTGAGATTTATTGAGGAAGGAAAAGAACCCTCAAACAGCCCTCGTCACTCCACCTATTAGTGGTGAGTGGTTTTACATCCATGTTATGGTGGCTGACACACCCTAAAAAAGTGGACGCGCGCATTGGGTGATGATTGAATATTGAATTTCCATGCGTGGTTTATGGAACCCGTATGCGAAGGATTTCATCGCAGAGGGCATCATAATCGTAAGCTCCCCTGGATGAAGGCGCGAATTTCGAGACAGGCTTCCCGGCCAGGTTGGCCTGGTTGAGAGATTCGCTCTTGGCAATGATGGTCTTAATGAGCCTTCGCCTGTGCTCCTCCAAAAGTTCCTCAAAGATGGCGTTCGTTCGGGTGGTACGTATGTCGAACATGGTGATCAGGATCCGATAGGGAACCTCATCTTCGTCGCGCAGTTCCTGGGCGGCCTCCAGCAGGGCGGAAAGTCCTGTTACAGCGCCCACGCCTGGCTGCACAGGAATGATAAGAAGGTCCGCCGCCACAAGGGCATTATAAGTGAGAATATTGAGTTGGGGCGGACAGTCAAGGATAATATCCCGATAATCATCCCCCAAATTTGCCAGGGCACGCCAAAGTCGTTCCTCCCGCCTGATGCGGGTGGAGAGCAGTTCCGCAGTTTCGGTAAGTTTGGCGGTAGATGGCACGATGTCCAAGTTGCTGTATTTGGTGGCAGAGACGGCCCGTCCTGCTTGCGAGGGCCTGTCCATGATGAGGTCCCCAACGTCCCGTTCGGGTGTATTCTTCATAAAGCTGTTCGTAGCGTGGGCCTGTGGATCAAGGTCCACCAGAAGGGTCTTTCGGTCTCTTCCGGCCAAGCCGGTTGCCATATTGGATGCCGTGGTTGTCTTGCCAACGCCCCCTTTGGTATTGGTAATTGCAAAAATCATAACCAGCCTCCCCCCTTGGTAAAGTTTTAAAAATGATAGTAAAAACAGCAATTTAAGAGCGGTTCCCATAGGAGATCCACTCCATCCCCTAACCCTCGAATTTTGGCATTATAATCAGGCCGGAAATGCGTGTCAACTCTGGTATTTACAGGACTTCCCTTTGCCTTCAAAACCTACATTTCGGTCTCATTTTGAAATTTCAATAAGGGTTTCTTATCACCAGTAAGGGATTAGACGCAAGTTGAGTCCCACGAAACTGGTGATCCACCCACAGGGTGGGGCTTCCAAGCGCAGCCCGGACAAATCTCGTCATGGCGGAGACATGATGCCCTGATGATGAATCAGGGCCTATCTTCGCGGCTTGACACCCAAACCTCCAAAAACCTATACTTCCAAAACTCCCCAAAAACCAAAATGTTAAACAAATCTGCAAGGGAGCGTATGATCAAATCTCAGCCACCGTCGCGCAAGGAATATTTACAGCAACAGAAGAAAAGCCACGGCCGGCATCTTTTCGGTGTATTTCCGGCCCAATATCCCAGGGAAATCCTTTGGGCCTTGGACGTTTTGCCCGTCGAGATCTGGGATCCGCCTCTGGAGGTGAGCCACGCCAACGCGCACCTGCAGCCCTACATATGCTCTGTGGTCAAACATGGTTTAGAGCTCATTCTCCAGGGCAAATGCGACGACTTGGACGGTTTTCTCTTCCCCCACACCTGCGACTCTATCCAGAACTTGGCCTCTATTGTCAACGATTACTTGGGCTTAGAAAAGCCCTGCTATTTCTTCTACCACCCTAAGGCGCCATACCGAACCTCTTCAAGGCAGTATTATATTGAACAGCTTAGGTCTCTCGTTTCACGGCTTGAAAAACAACTTGGACCGATTGAGCCTGCCCAACTCAAGCACCGCGTGGGGCAAGGCCAAAAAATGGCTGCCCTACTCAGGGAGTTATACAGCCTGAGGGCTGATGGGGGGCTTCGTGCTTCCAACGCCCAGTTTTACCAGGCCATCCGCTACACGGAGTATCTCCATCCCGACGATCTCATTCCATTGCTGGAGGGTTTTTTGGCCGATTCGAAGGGGCAGACTGGGGGTGCTCCT
>JASFIT010000138.1:0-10366 GCA_050122535.1 Desulfobacteraceae bacterium
TCCAGGGAAGTTTAACGAGTTAGCCGTTGATTTTTTATCTGAGTGAATCGGGTCCGATCGTGTGCTTCACCGAATTCAAAGTTGGGTGTAGTAGACGTGAGATCGGGTGTGAGGATGGAAAAGGGGGCAGCCAATGTTATCTGCTGAAGAATGGTGGAGCATTATGGAAGCCTATGGCTCTCGAATCTGGCCGGTGTCACTGGTCTCAGTGGCCATATCCGTAATGCTTGTTCTCTTTCTCTTTGTAAGGTTCGGAAGCGTTTCCAATTTGCTGATGAAGATCTACTTGGTTTTCTCCTTCGCTTGGATAGGCATTGTTTTTTTCATGTCTCTGGGCAAAGGGCTGGCTGGAAACTACATCTTTGGTTCGATGTTCACCATTGTTTCGATCCTATTTGCCGCGGATATCTTCAGGGGAAGAATGCAATTCCGTCTACCGGAACCCAAACGCCAGAAGTATATTACCCTGGGGCTGATGCTGGTCGTCCTCTGCTATCCGCTGTTCAGCATAGCCTCTGGCCACCATTTCCCAAGAGTGATCATTCCCGGAACATACCCTTGCCCCACAACAGCTCTCGGGTTGCTCCTGCTGACCATGGCTCTCCCACGAGTGGATAAGATCGTCTACATCGTGTTGCTATTCTGGGCCATTGTGTTTCCGCCATTTATCCAGATCCCTAAATATGGTGTCTATGAAGACGGGATTATGCTCCTGGTGGGCCTGTACAGTCTCGTCATGCTGGTGAAACACTGGAAGATTCATAGAGTACCTGACGAAGACACACAGCCGATGCGCTTACCCTAGCAAGTGACGAGTGGCGGGCCTGCCCTGAGCCGTGTCGACCCTTCGACAGGCTCAGGGTCGGTGCTGAGCAAGGTCGAAGCATCGAAGGGTAAGGCGCTAAATGAGTTGACTTGTAGGCGGTTTTTAATATTATTCTAACCAACCAGATTTTTCTTCCAATACGTTAATCACCGTTCTAGATACCACCCCAGTGAAATAGCCTTCACCCCGGTGGAATGGCTTCCAGATTCAACAGGGCATGGATTTCACGGGGTAAAGATGCTTGATTCTGGTAAACATATTCCTTTACCCAGATTGCCCTCTAAATACGGATAGAGGCTTACCTCGGAGCATCCCATGAAATTGTATTGATCCTACTCCTGATGGAACATTTTTTTGGGAGTCAAGTGTGAGGACATGGTCAAGGACAAGGGTAAACAGGATGTTAAAGCAGGAAATAGATACGCCAGCGCTTCTGATAGACTTAGACCTAATGGAGAGAAATCTTGAAACACTGGCGGATTTCTTCAGAGGGAAGAAAGGGAAAGATTTCCGTCCCCACTATAAGACACCAAAATCCCCGCTTTTGGCTGCCAAGCAGATTGAATCCGGCGCGATAGGTATAAGCTGCCAAAAATTAGGAGAGGCTGAAACCCTTATCACAGCAGGAATAACCGATGTTTTGATCACAAACGAGATCGTCGGTGATTACAAGATACAGAAGCTGATCAGCCTTCGGACGCGTGGACCCGGACTCATGGTTTGTGTTGACAATGCCATACCAGCCAAGGCGCTCTCAGAGGAAGCACTGAAGAGAGGGGTTAAAATGCCTGTACTAATTGATGTGAATGTGGGCCAGAATAGGTGTGGCGTAGAACCAGGAAAATCAGCCGTTGATTTTGCCACGGAAGTCTCAAAGCTCAAGGGCTTGGAATTGAAAGGATTCCAATGCTACCACGGAACCCTTCAGGTCTGGGAGCAACGATATGGCATGGAGGCCAAACGACAAGAGATGGAGAAGTGCAACGGCCTGATTGTTGAGACGAGGGAATTGATGGAGGCGGCCGGGCTAAACACTGAGATCGTATCCGGGGCGGGGACGGGCACCTACAAGTGGCAATATCCCGTAATGAGTGAGGTACAAGCCGGATCCTACATCCTTATGGACTGGACGTATCACCTCACTGCTCCCGAGTTCGAGAGAGCCCTCACAGTGCTCACCACTGTTATCAGCACACCCACCCGAAATCGGTCGATTGTAGATGCTGGCTACAAGGCTGCTTCAACAGATTCAGGCATGCCAATACTTAAGGATGTGGAAGGGTACAAATATCAAAGTGCTGGAGATGAACACGGTATACTGACACCAGAAGAGCCCGGCAGGGAACTTAAGATTGGCGAGAAGTTGGAACTTTATCCGAGCCACTGTGATACGACGATTAACTTGTACGACACCTATTATAGTATAAGGGACGGACAAGTGGAGGAAATCTGGCCGATAGCCGCCAGAGGAAAGTCCCAATAGTGTGCGGGGAGGGGGAGGCCTATTCCAGAGGACACCCGCCCTCGTCAAGACTACGGCGCGGCAAGGAGGACGGAGGACCCTTTGACAGGCTCAGGGCAAGCAGAAGACACCCGCCTCCGCTAACCGCCGTCTCTAACCGCCGTCGCTAAAGCTATGGCGGTCAGGAAGCTATGGCGGGCAGGGAAGACAGAATATGGCCCTTCGATGCTTCGACCTTGCTCAGCATAAACCTTGCTCAGGGCAGGGAGTGAGGAGCAAGGTGTTTACATGGCCATACTATGTTTTCCGGGATATCTTCAGAATAACTAGCCGAGATAATAGGAGCGAGCCATGGGGAGCATACAGGGAATTAACCATATTGCCTTTGCCGTAAAGGATCTGGATGCATCTATTAAATCCACTCTTGAGATCCTGGGCGGAGAGCTAATCGTGAAATTCGAAAGCACAGAGCAAAAATACATTGGCGCATGCATTCAATTGGGTGAAAACATTATCAGTTTTCTGCAAGCCACGGATGAGAGTAGCTTTGTGGCTAGACACATTGAGGTAAAAGGGGTGGGCGTCCAACACATGGGCCTGACAATTGAGAATCTCGATGCGTATGTGGAAGCATTAGAGCGCAAAGGGGTGCGCGTGGATAAAACCGATATGGCGAATGAGAAATTCAAGGAGGCGCTTGTGGGGCCAAAGACCGGTAACGGTATAGTGCTACAGCTTATGGAGTGGAAAGACGGTCCCATGGATGTTTCACGGGAAGGCAAGGAGCGGTTAAAACAGAAGTACCGTGAAACACCCGGCTTGCGGTTGATGGAGTAAGGCTGCTAGAGAATAAAATGAACCGAAGAGGACAGAGTACCCCGGTGAAATAGTGGCGGTAAACCGCCAGGGGGTTCTCACCCCGTTATCTGAGTGGGAGTGGGGTCAAGCTGTGCACTCAGGAGATCTGAGGAAGCTGGACCCATCAGTGATAACTTGATTTAGGGAAAAACATCATGAAGCTGTGTCAGAAATGTGGCCAATCGGTGGCCGAAGATATCGGCACGTGTCCAAGCTGCGGTGGCGAAGTGGGCGAAGGGATAAAGACCATCGACGATTATCGCATTGAGGAGGTTCTACACGAGGGCCACGACAGCATCCTCTGTCGTGCCGTTAAAGAGGGCGATGATAAGCCTGTCATGGTCCGACTCTTCACGCCTCAATCCGCACTCAATGAAGAGGTGGCCGACAGACTCAAGAATGAATTGGAGGAACTTAAGAAGCTTCCGGCTGAGCACTTTGTCAGCCACCAGGAGATCAGGCGTTCCTCTGAGGGACTGTGGTACCGGGTGAGCGAATGGGTTGACGCCGAGAGCTGGGGGGACCTGGTGCGCTCCGGGCACCTGGAGGACTATCGAGTGGCCTTTGACCTCTTTTCTAGAATGGCCTCTGTCCTGGCCACCCTGCACGAGGCAGGACACATCATCCCCCACTTGATCCTGAATGACATCATGTTGATAAAGGACGGAGAGGGCGCATACGACGTCAAAATCGACTACAAGCTCTCCCGATTCCTGGATCCGAAGCTAGATCGGCCGGGTCCCATGTTGAAACGACTCCTGGCCTGCCACCCGGACATCATCAATCAGCGACCGCTGGATTTTCGAAGTGATATTTGGTCGCTGGGTAAGATATTCATAGAACTCCTCACGGCCGACTATGAGACCTGCGACTTCTCGGCCAAAATAGATGAACTGTCGCTGCCTCAAGAGGCTGAGGCCCTCTTTAGAACCATGCTTGCCGAGGACCCGGCTCTACGGCCCGGCTCTATGGACGAGGTGGCTGACGCCCTCAGCCGGATCTCGGCAGAGGAGATTGAAGCAGCGAAAACACGGGCGACGGAACTGGCCGCAACTTCAGCCAAGGCGGTCAGGCGGATCAAAAAAAGGCAGACATTGCTGGCGGCTTTGATCGCCCTGTTGATAGTGGCCGGAGGCGTTGCCTGGTTTCAACTGGGCGTGAAGAAGAAGGATAGCGTAACCATTCTTGAGAATTACGCCAACCAGTACGCCCGATCCGTGGCCTTTGTGGTGGTGGAATACTGGCTGAAAGAGGGCGAGAATACCGTTTATCGAAATCGTGGTGAGGGCACAGCTTTCCTGGCAGACGAGGACGGGTACTTGCTGACCAACCGCCATGTGGCCTGCCCTTGGCTAGAAGACAGCACCCTCCTCGAGGTGATTGCCCTTTTCAGACGAAGCGGCCGATCAGCCCGCTTTGGCTACAAGATGTTGCTCTGGTTCGAAGGGGAAAAAGCGTTTAAGCACTCCGCTGACCTGATTGGCTCCCAGGAAATGGATGACATTTACTTTCCCGGTTCGGCCTTTCGTTCGGACGGTATCCCTCGCCTGACGATTGCCGGGGTGGCCAAACCGCCGGTCCAAACCCGGCAGCTGGTCACATCTCCGCTCAGGGATGATTTCGCGGTTCTCAAAATAGATCGAGTGCCAGCGGGGCTAAGTCCCCTGCCCTTGGATCTGAAGCTGGACCCCAGGCGTATTCCCAAGCTTTCACGGGTCATGACCCTGGGCTTTCCCCTGGGCAGCCGATACCAGGGCAGCACGGTCAACGTGAGCGTCACCGGGGGCCATGTGCGCCGTACATTTGAAGACCTGCTACAGGTTGATATCGCATTCTACGGGGGTGACAGTGGGGGTCCGATCATCGACACGCGGGGGAAGGTCATCGGCATTGCTTCCGGGGTGGCCACGACTCTGGCTCCGGGGGTGATGCCCATTACCACCCCTTTATGGAACTTGGCGATGGTCCAACCCATTACAAAAGCCGCTGCCTTTCTCCATGATCTGAAAGCAGGCCAGGTCAAATGGAGCGGAATTATCGATCTTTCCCTGGAGGGCAAGCTCAGAGAAATTGTCCGGATAGCCTTTCAGGGCCGCTGGGCCGAAGCCATGGCCCTGGCCGATAAAGAGCTCAAGCTCAGCTCCGATCCCTCCCTTGTCATGGCCGGGGGGATGATGCACTTCTGCGCGGGCGACGATCAGGGCGCTAGTCGGCTTTTTGCCCAGTCCGTGTCCATGGACCCTGAGAACAAGGTGGCCAGGCTGATGCTGTATATCATCGGCTGGCAGGCTGGCACGCCCTCTGTGGACGTTCACCGCGACGCCTTGCTGGCCTTGGACTGGCGCTCTGAGGCCGAGTTCCTGGGTTATGTATGCCGGGTGCTGGAAGGCATTGTGGATGAGGAAACAGCCCTCAGAGGTTGGGACACCGCGAGTGAGCGTAGTTGGCTCCGTTACGCTGTAAGCCTCATCAAGCAAAAACGCGGGCAGTGGGCTGAATCGGAAAGCTTGCTGAAAGAGGCCGTTTTGTCGGCGAATGCGCAAGCCTGGGAATTCTTCTTGTCCCGTGCAAAACTGGAGGAGGTTCAGAAGAGGAGGTTGGAGGCTCTGCAGGGTAATGATCAGTGGGCTGAATACCAAGCGAGTATTGATGCTTTCAACCGGGCCGTCCAAAAAGATCAGACGACCAAGGAAAGACGACGGTCAGAGCTGGCTGCTCTAAGAGCGGAGCTTCAAAATCCTCTCACCAGCATGAAAGGCCGGCGAGAGGCACTTGAGAAGATCTTGGAGGAAGTTCCGGACAATGGAGACGTTCTGGTGGGGCTGGCTTTTTACAACGGCATGGAGGAGGCCTGGGACAAGGCCTTGACATACACCCGGACGTTCCTGGAGAGAAGCGGGAGACAGGGCGCCAGTCGTCTGCGCATGGGGCTCCTGGAGGCCGAGATTCTGCTTTACACAGGGAAACAGGAGGAGGCGCGAGCCGGCCTTGAGGTGTATACCCGGGTGACCAGGGATTCGTGGTTCCGGTCTATCAGCGAGTGCCTGCTGGGGAAAAGAAGTGTGGAGTCCCTGAAAAAGGAGGCGGGAAAGCGCCCGGAGAACCTCATTACCCTTTACACCGCTCTGGGTCTGTGGGCCGAAGGGTCCGGGGAGAAGGAGAGGGCTGTCGAGCACTACAAGGAAGCCTTGGAGTCTCTAATGGATACCTGGCACGAGTTCGATTTCGCCAGGGAAAGGATAAAGCGTCTGAGGCAGCGTGGAGTGAGGAGTAAGGAGTAAGGAGTAAGCAGTGAGCCCTTCGATGCTTCGACCTTGCTCAGCATCGACCCTGAGCCGTGTCGAAGGGTCGACGCCGCTCAGGACAGGCCCTCACTTCACACTCCTGCGAGGTGTAGTGAAAGCAGTTGAGCTTTACAAGCAGTAGAGGGCGGTGTAATATCCGCCCCAGAAGAAATGTACTGCCTGATGAAAGGGGAATCATTATCAAAAGATGGAAAAACTGGACATAAGGAGAAGCCTGGAACTTTTTGATGAGGCAATGAAGATAGTTCCCGGCGGCGTCGGAGGTGCCAGACGACCCTACAATTTTGTCAAGGGAGAATATCCAATCTTTTTTGAACATGGCAAGGGTGGCAGAGTCACCGACGTGGATGGAAATGAATATGTGGACTTCCTCTGTGGCTTTGGGCCCATTATCCTGGGGTATAGAGAAGAAGAAGTTGATGAAGCTGTTATTAGGCAGATAAGAGACAAAGGCTTCTGCTTCACCCTTACACAGCCGTATCAGAATCAGCTCGCGGAAAAACTCAATGAACTCATCCCCTGTTCAGAAATGTGCGTCTTCACAAAGACGGGTTCAGATGGCACCACAGCGAGCATCCGTATTGCAAGGGGATACACAAACCGGATCAAGGTGATGCGATGCGGTTACCACGGCTGGCATGACTGGTGCGTTGAGCTCAAAGGGGGCATTCCAGAGAAGCTTTATGAGGACGTACATGAATTCCGTTATAATGATCTTAATCAGCTCGAAGACCTGATGGCAAAATATGGTGATGAGACAGCCGCCATAGTTTTGACTCCCTTTGGGCATCCCCTCCATGAAAGGATGCAAGAACCTGAACCTGGATTCCTCGAAGGTGTGAGAGCCGTGGCTACAAAGTATGGCGCGGTTTTGATCTATGATGAAATCCGTACAGGGTTTAGGCTCAGTATGGGTGGAGCGCAACAGCTTTATAGCGTCCCGCCTGACCTGGCAGTCTTTGGAAAGGGAATGGCCAACGGATATGCCATAAGTGTTGTTACTGGAAAAGAGGAAATTATGAGGGCTGCCGAACAACAGGTTTTTGTTTCTTCTACCTTCTTCTCAAACAGTAGCGGATATATTGCCGCTCTAAAAACCATTGAAATCCTGGAACGTGAAAATGTCCTTGATAAAATATGGGAAACAGGGAATCGTTTTCTGGGAAAAGTCCAGAACATCATTAACAAGTATGACGTTGGAGCCGAGTTGAGCGGTGTTGCGCCCATGTTTTTCATAACTTTCAAGAGGGATAAGGCGGATAAATATAAGGCTAGGCGCAAGGATTTTTACACCCAGCTTATCCGCAGGGGCGTCTTTTTTCACCCACACCATCATGGATATATTTGTTACAGGCACACGGAACAGGATCTGGACATGGCGGCTAAGGCCATAGATGAAGCTCTGGCCTATGTGAATGAATCACATGGCGTTTTCAAATAGGGGTCAAGACACAGAATCACATTGGTAGGGTGAATATAGATAAATGCCCAGGGTGAGATAATCTTATTATTCCCGGGGGTAAGTCGGTTTTAAGTGAAAGACCGGGTCAACGCCAGGTAGGCATCCACAAGATGGCAGGCTCTTCATTCACGTGGCAGATCCTGGCTAAGATCCAAGCAGAGATTTTATGGTTTCCGTTTGATGTATTTTCGCGCCTCTGTTTAGGAGAGCGGCAAAGTATATTTCTGGATCGATGCAGCCTTCTGGGGGCACCACTCCCTTTACTTTAATATCGCCAGAATGGAGCATTAGAGCCGCGATCGACGCTGCAATGCCTGTTCCCGGTGCTGTCCTGCCCACTATGTCGGAAGTGTATGTGACCTGTTTTCCTTCCCTTTCCCCCTTTACGATCACTTTCATGCCCGAAGCCATGGGTCCGTTATCTCTATTATCGGGAATTGTACGCCAAAGTTGCAACGTGAGATCATAGGGCGCTACTTCAGTCCCTTTGATCTCTATGGGCTCCGTACTGAGGAAGCCTGATTCATTCTGCTCTTGAATGAGCCGGTCTACCCATGCCGGTAGCATCGCGCCTTTGATAACAACCGTTTTCACGCCATCTATATACCGTGGCATTGTGATTGGCTGAGGGTGACCCACATAACGAACCTGACAGGTACCAAGGGGTTCAAGGAATTCAGCCGTCTCCTCACCGGTACCGGCTTGTACATATTCTAGACGTCCATCCAAATATTGGGGGACCTTACCTGTATTCATGTGGAGGCTGTGATCCCAGGCAGCACCCGAAGTTGCACCTTCCTCCAGGTCGGCGATACTTACCACCCAAAATAAGGCGATCTCGTCAACACGATCCAAGTGATTTGCATGATACTTGGCGATGAGGTTGTTTGTTCCTGGATCGGATCCCATGCCTGTTAAGATGGTTATCCCCGCTTCTTGGGCAGGGTTATCAATTTCAGGAACAGAGAGATTGACAACCGTCTTATACTCATCGGAAATATCCACATAATTAACCTTTGCTTCGATGGCCGCCCTGGATACTGTGACACCTGTCTTGTGGAATGGCCCCGCGCAGTTGATGACTACGTCAACATCCTTCATGACTTTGACCAGGCCCTCGATATCGTTTACGTCGATCCTGCTGAGCGATACCTTTTCGCTGGTGCGCAACTTCTCATACAATCGATTTGGATCTGTAATTATATCACCCAAAATAACTTTCTTAACCTGCTCCTGCTTCATCAGGTCCCGGGCCGCTGCCTGTCCCATACTTCCTGCTCCGCCTAATACCAATGCCTGCATCTTCCCTCTCCGCTTGAGATTATGATTGACTGCTGATCCTTTACGAAGACATGCCAGAATGCCCCGTCCTTTGGACGGGGATGAATGGCATTCTTTGTCATTCCCGCCCCCGCCTTCGCGAGGACAAGCTTCGCGGGCATGACAGTTTAGGGTTCAGTAGTTAACGTTCAACTTGGTGATGTTATCCTTCCATTTGCGACGAATTAAGGAACCAGAAGCTCCGACCTTTGGTCGGAGAGGTTCACCAAGGCCCTATATAGGGAATTTTGCCTTGCGTGTCAATCATGAAAGGAAACGGCTTTAGGATTGATTATTGATTCCTGACGATTGAATTTAGAAGGCCATTTCAGAAACCGTGGTCTAATCTTGCCTGCACAAAAAAAATAGGAAAATTTTCTGATTTTGACCGTATCTGTCAAACAGACCTGATATAATATTGCTCAAAAAACATTGAAGGAAATTAGATGCAAAAGACGTCTAAAAAGATCCCTATGCTCTCCAAATCCAAGTATGTTGCCGGAATGCAGTGTTTTCTGCGCTTGTGGCAGCAGTGCTACAACCCGGAACTTGCATCGGAAACATCCCCTGTGCAGCAGGCTATATTCGATACCGGACATGAAGTGGGGAGACTTGCAACGCAACTTTATCCTGGCGGGGTGCTCATTGAGGAGGATCATCACCATCACGAGGAGGCCGTCAAGACCACCCTGGTTGCCATGCAAGACCCGGCAGTCAAAGCGATCTACGAGGCTGGTTTTCTGTTCGATGATGTGCGGGTGCGTGTAGACGTTCTTGAAAGGGTAAAGAACGGGAGGTGGAACCTCATTGAGGTCAAATCGTCCACAAGGATTAAAGATGAGTATTACCCGGATGTGGGGATTCAGTACTATGTGCTGAAAGGCTCAGGTTTGGACATCGACCGGGTCTTTCTCATGCACCTGAACAATCAGTACGTCTATGACGGAATAGCCCTTGACCTCGAAGGCCTTTTCTCTGTTTCTGACTTGACCGAAGGCGCCCTCGTATATCAGCAAGAGGTGCCTCAGATGCTGGCCGAACTGAAGGATATGCTCGCAAATGCAAATCCGCCTGAGATGGCTCCCTCAAAGCACTGTAACAAGCCTTATGGTTGCGATTTCTGGGAGTACTGC
>JASFIT010000139.1:0-10351 GCA_050122535.1 Desulfobacteraceae bacterium
GGTCTGATAAATCGGTAGCCATGAATGTATTAGGGACCCGTAAACGGATAGCTCTTGCACTTGGAACCACGGAAGAGGGCCTGAGCGAGAAATTATCTGAAGGGATCGCTAATCCAATCCAGCCCAAGCTTGTGTCGGATGGGCCGTGTAAAGAAAATATTCTAAAGGGTAAGAAGGTGGACTTGAATATCTTTCCTATCCCCCAGTGGAATGAGAAAGATGGGGGGAGGTTCATTGATTTTAGCAATGTCATAACAAAGGACATGGAGACGGGCGTACAGAATGCGGGAATGTACCGGATCCATGTGAAGGGAAAGAACAAAACCAGCATCTATGTTGCGGATAGACAGCATATCGGCAGGCATTACAAGCAAGCCAAAGAGGCAGGGAAAAAGACGCTTGAAATGGCCGTTGTTTTTGGCCTGGAACCTGTAACGAATTTGATGGGGCCGTGCCCCACAGAATACGGGATCAATGAGTTGGAGTTGGCAGGAGGGTTAAGGGGCGAGCCCGTAGAGGTCGTAAAATGTGAAACCGTAGACCTTGTCGTTCCTGCGACAGCTGAGATTGTCCTGGAAGGAAACATCCCTATAGGCGTTCATGAAACGGAAGGCCCTTTCGGGGAGTTTACGGGTTACTACTCGGGAACCTATGAACATCCCATCTTCAAAATCTCTGCCATCACCCACAGGAACAATCCTATATTTCAAGGCACCTATTTAGGCAGACCCCCCACTGAAGGTCACATTGTCGGCGAAACCATCATGGAAGCCCTGACTTATATTGAGGCAAAGAAGAAGCTCCCCGAGCTGAAGGGTGTTCACATTATGGAAGGCACGGGCTGGATAATATTTGCTGCCTCCATTAAGAAGGAGTATGAAGGGCAGATCCAGCGGGTAGCGAACGTGATATGGTCCACCCAGGTGGGCGACTACGGCAAAATATTAATTGTCGTGGATGATGATATCAACCCTTATAACATATACGACGTGATCTGGGCATTGGCGACCCGTTATCAACCAGAATTTGACACCTATATTACACCCAGGGTGGCAGGATACGGGATTGACCCCTCTGAAAGAATAACGTCAGCCCGCGGCATTGAAACAGGGGGAACATCATCCTTGACATCTAGAGTCGTTATCGATGCCACGGTTCCCTTTGAGAGACCCATAATGGGCGAACCTGTAGAGCCCCCTGATATTCTGGATAAATTAAAGAAAAGACTGGGTCTCTGATTTTTTTGAGAAAAGAAATGAAGGTCCCCACGCTTCCCCACAGGGCATGGGGTGGGCTCGACTCTGGGGCTCAGTGTCCACGACCCAGAGAAAGGTGATATGCCTAGAACTTGATATCAGACGGGAAATTTCTCCAAAATTCTCGCTTTTGTTCTTTCCAATCAGGTCCAAATTGTCTTTCAAGAAAGCTGTGCAGCCTGTCGGGCCAACGGTACCAGAAGTGCTTGCCCGCTGCTTTGGCTTCCAATATGTCGGTGAGGAAGGTTGTGATGTTGGCCATTTCCTCTTTGGGTATGTAGGAGCCTGCACCCTCTTCATAGGATCTTTCGATATTATCGAAACTGAGGGCGCGGGCGGTAAGCATGACAGCAATGACGCCTTTCTCTGCTGCAATTTCCAATAACTCATAGCCATCCACCCCCATAATATCCAGAATGGCCATGTCAAAGTCTTGATTCTCCAGTAGCGTTTTGGCCCCATCGAAACTGCTCGCCTTCTCCACGGTACACATGGTAAGCAATTCTTCTAATGTTTCCAATACGTCAGGTTCGTCGTCCACGATAAGAATTCTCAAGCCCTTCAATTCTGTTCCATCTTTGGTTGCATAGTCGAACATGCGGCTCAGCATCAAATTAACGATCATATCAGTCGCTTTTTTGTCGCCCGATCTTTCTTTAACACCGACTACCGGGCGAGTTTGAAGAAGAAATACATTATCAGGGAAACTCCGGGCTGAATCGATAGCCCATTCCGTATCCTGGGACGATTGGAAATGGGATTCTAAGGTTATGGCAAGTTCTGCTATTCTCTTGGCTTCCTCATCTTTTAGGCAGAAGGCGCGCTGCCTTTCTTCGGTCACTTCCTGTTCAATCGTATTCCCTTCCTCCACACACACAACTTCCATGGTCTTGGCGCCAGGCACCTTTGATAGTATCTCCAAGGACTGCTTATCGATCATATGTCTGTCAGGAGTTGCCGTACCACCCACAATGCTCTCACCCATCCCCCAATTGCTTTCAAGCACAATTCTGGATTGGTCTCCAGTAACAGGGTCAACAGTGAAACAGACCCCCGCCGTGCGAGACGGGATAATAGACTGAACGCCTATCCCTATGGGCGGAGAGTCTGCCACTGACAAACCTTTTTGGGAAACAGCCGCTATGGAGCGCGTGTTAAATGCGCTGGACCATACGCCAACGACTTTCTTGAGAACTTCTTGTTCGCCTTTCACGTTTAGGAAGGTATCATACATTCCAGGATGGCTCTTAACCCCTGCGGACCTGACAGCTACCGGGACTTGCTCATTCTCACATTTTTTGCATAATTCCATATAACTTGAAAGTATTTCATCTTCTATTTCCCTTGGTATTGCCTTGGAGTCAATGATGTTGCAGATGACCCTGCTGGCCTCTTCATACTCTTGAATATTCCTGAGTCCGTTCGGGAATGTATTTGTAATATATTGCGTTATTTCCTGGGTAATCCCGGTCTCCTCCATAAAGTGCCGATGGCATTCAATCGTCAGCGCAAACCCAGGTGGGACTGGCATCCCCATTCTGATCATCTCACCCAAATTTGCACACTTCTTACCCACCATACCCAAGTCATCTTTGCCCAACTCTTCAAAAGGGATAACAAACTTGCCTTTCACGCCCACCTCCTACTTCAAAAACATTGATTATCTAAACTCTAATGAATCACCGCGATGTGTAAACCACCTGTTTCGTCCCTAGCTCTGAGAACAACGAGCTGAGCTTGATGTCATCATCTCATCAAGAACGCCTAGTATTTCGTCAGAGAAGCTCGGGTCATTGATGTGCGCATCAACCTCAATGACCCTCACATGTGATTGGGCCGTTTTTTTAACCTCCTCGGCCAATAGACGATCACCTTCGGGGTGATAGAAAACAGCCTCGGGTCTGTCAAACTCAGAAAATCCGCGCTTAGGGATGACCACAGCCACAGGTCCTCGCGCTTTATTCGCTTTTTGCGCAATTAACCTGCCCATAGCCACCATCTCCTTGTCAGTTGTTTTTAGCCCGGTAACCAGAGGATTATGTTGATGGACAGGTCTGTCTTTGTAGCGCTCCGGTATGGTTGATGCCGGACCAGGCCAAAAGAAAAAGTGCGAAGCACCGGGAGCAATGACCAAAGGGAGGCCCTTTTCCCCAGCCACGTCTATTCGACGAGTCCTTGGTGAGGCGATGCCATGGCATATCTGGGTTAGAACATCGGGTTGGGCCAGGTCCAATACGGCAGCAACCAAATCTTGTTCAATGAGTTCACTGAGGGCTCTCGACCCCAATGAGTCCACTTCCGGCACATGGAAGACAGCCACTTCATAATCCTTGTTTTCTAACAAAGGCTTTATGTAGGAAACATAGGTACAAGCGGCTGTCCCCAATGTGGTTATTCCAATTAAGGGTTTTTCCGTTATGCTGATGGATTTATGCTGTTTCTGGTATCTTTCGGCCATGGCCGTAATCGCCACGGCCGCGTACCCCAATGTCCTCTTGGTAATAGGATCAAGCCCCCACATATCGACAGGGGATTGCATCATGATCATATCTACACTCAGTGAATCGGGGGTAATGTAAGGGGAAAAGCCTACGGTAGATACCATAAGCTTGGGGAGCCCAAGGGGTAGCCCTTTCATGGCTGAGAGGCCGAGAGCGGTGCCCATGGAACCTCCCAAAGCGATGATTCCATCTATCTTTCCCTCAACGGAAAGTCCCCAAGAGATGATTGCAGCGCCCTTGGCCATGAGCTCGATGCTTTTACCCTCATCCCCAAGACCAATAACGCCTTCAAGTTCTGCTTCCGCTGCTTTGGCAACCTCTTCACGGCTAATGGATGGCTCAAATGAGGGCTTGCCTAATACACCACAATCAATGACAAGTGACCGGTGCCCTCGCTCTGCTATGCTCTCTGTGACATATCTAGCTTCTTCTCCTTTTGTATCCAGGGTGGCTAAGATAGCTACAGTACAAGCCACAGAATGTCTCCTCTGGCTGGATTTAGAAATCCTAATATACAGAACGCCATGAATTATTGCACACTTAGATCCGCATTTTACGTACGGGTACCATTTATTCCCGCCCGCTAAGGCTCGTTCTCGCCCCCTTCTCCAGCCCTCGTCTCGACGGCGGTGGCTGGATTAGGCAAAGTGCCCGGTGTGAGTCGTTCATTACCGGTATGACTTTACACGGACTATTTCAGGGCTGATATAGCCCCATCCCATGCCGAGAAAGCAAGTATCAAAGCCACCACCAGCATGGTAGCCGCACCCACGACAATCTGTAGCTTCTGTGTTTTGCTGAGTTCAGCAGAGGGTCCCTTGGGGGCCAAATCCTCGATTCTGGGTATTATCACTTCCATCATATAGATGGCGAGAACGATGAGCACCACAAATAGTATCTGTTTAATCAACAGCACATTTGTCCAGGCACTGCCGTAATTGAACAGCCCTAGGTAGCTCTTGTTCAGAATCCACATTATTACACCCGTGATAATGAAGATGCCCATGCATATATAGGCCGGAATGCGTGTCCGTTGTGCAAGTGAGCCCATGAAGCGTCCCATAACTGCCGGTCCTAGGGTGCGCCCCAAGGCTGATTCGGCTACTGGGACGACAAAGACAACGGTTGCAATCATCCCACCCAACCAGACCAGCAGAGCCACCATATGCAGCCAATTCATGATAGACAATACGACCAGCGACGAAGTGCTAACCATGTTACCCTTTACCTCCTTTCCTCAGATGTGGGTGTGCGCCTACGCATTTGCTCGGATACGCTTTGTAGACCTCCCGAGAAACGGAAAAGCCTTTTTTGAGCGCTACCCAAAACTACTTATCCAAAATATAGACAGCTCCCGTATTACCGTCGACCCTGATCCTCTGCCCAGTCTTAATCCTCTGCGTCCCTTCCAAAACGTTTACCACGACCGGTATACCATAATCTCTACCGGTTATGGCCGCATGACTTAAGGTTCCCCCTTGGTCAACCACAGCCCCTTTGATGATGGCAAATGCAGGTGTCCAGGTGGTAAAGGTAAACGTGGCGACCAGGATTTCGCCCGGCTGAATCTGGCTGATTTCTTCAGGAGCAATCAAAACTCTGGCCGGGCCTTCAGCAACGCCGGGAGCGCCACTGATTCCCAGAAGGTCAGCCTTCAGCTCAGGCCTTGGAAGTGCCCGCTTCCCAATAGCGCCTATGAATATGGCGTCACGGCTCTTCATAATGTCTGCCGATACCTGCTCTAGTGTGGCGTCACCCAAGATTTGGAATGGCGGAGGCATTTTTGCCCATTCCTCCCGCATGGCCCGCCGCCTTTTCACTGTAGCCTTGAGGGTGGTTGCCTCCGGGTGAACCAGTGCCTTGTTTAGCTCGTCAGCCACCAGAAACAGCATATCGTCAGGCTTCTCTATTGTACCCACCTTAGAGAGCCTCTTCCCAATCTGCATTATCACCCAACGGCACATGGACCAGACGCATTGATCAAGATAGTAGTTATGCTCCTCAGTCCAGACCGCGTAATTCTGAGCGCACTTCAGGAGCACGGCAAACCAGTCCCTCTGCTCGGCGGGGATTTTTGCTAGGACCTCCTCCTCAGCCGTCTTTCTTTCCTCTGCTTGCCGTGCCAGTATGTCATCCAGCTCAAATGTATCCCCCTTGTTTAAGAACTGCTGAACATAGAGTATCGGCTGGGTTGAGTCTTCGATCCAGGTGGGTGATACGAAATCCATGGGCATGGGCATCCTAAACCCGTCTGTTTCCAAGAAGTCTTCAAATTCGCTGAGCCATTTTTTGCCAGCATCATTCTGCTCCAGCTTGCCAGTTACCTCCTCCGGCTCATTCCCCAAAAAGATGTCTCGGAGACCTAACTCGTCCGCGCGTCTGGACAACTTGAAAAGCTGCCTACTGGTTTCATTGCCCCTGTTATCAAAGCCACCTATGAGCTTCTTGAATTCAGGGTCAGTATCGTCAAACCCCAATAACTCACGGCAAAGATCCTCAAAGAGCAGATATACCTGGCCCAGTCCTTGGAAAAAATACATATGTGTTTCCCAAAAACAGTGTCTATCGAAGTCGAGGAGTGCTCTAAATACATCCATCAGGTCTAACCATGAAGCGTTTTCATAATCGTACTTCTTGAATTTCTCAAACTCCCCCATCACCTCATCAACAGCCTCTGGCCATATCTTGTCATAGTCTTCAATAAAGGGTCTGATGGCATCCTTGTACTTTTCAGCACGCTTCTGAGCTTCCTCCTCCGACTGGGTCAGACAAATCCTCACGTATTCATAGCCATTGATTGAGCGCGTGTCCAGGGCCCTCGCCCAGGGTAAGGATAGCTTGTCATAAGCATAACGAAACGCATAGGCACAATGTTTCGTCCAGAAAGACTCAAACATTGGGGTACGCGGGTGTCCCGGAGGGGTATGGCCAGCGTTGTAAAGCCAATATGGTTGTCGCTCTAAATCTTCCTCTGAATTGAACCATAGGTGGGCATAGTTTTCATATTGCATCTTAACCTCCCATACTTGGTGATCAAAATCATGACGCCGCTTTCTTCCCTTTGGAAATGCGCCCCATCGGGTCTTCTTTGGGGTGCTGCACCGTGAGAAGGTTGATCCCGCCGTGCGAGGGCTCTATCACCTTATGCTCAATCTCCTGGTACGAATAACTGAACTGCAATGACTTTCATCATCAGAGGACCGGTACATCACAAGATCAACGGGCGCGCAGCGAGGAATATCAGATGACCATCATCTGAGTCAATGTCCATTGCTCGGCGGGCGAGAGATTTTTTATATTATTCTTCACCTCCTTTCTATGTTTGTTACTAGAGAAAGAACAATGGTTCTAAAACCATTCATTCCAGACTCTGAAAACACCTCATGGTATTATAAGGCCAAAAAATATCAGGCAGAAAACGGAAAGTATGTCAGACGAAATCTGATTTTCTTGTAGGACTTTGTCTCGTAACCCTGTCAGTATTTGTCCTACAACGCGTGTGCTGTCTTTATTCCTTGC
This sequence comes from Desulfobacteraceae bacterium, assembly GCA_050122535.1. Taxonomy (GTDB): domain Bacteria; phylum Desulfobacterota; class DSM-4660; order Desulfatiglandales; family HGW-15; genus JASFEQ01. The sequence goes on from JASFIT010000139.1 coordinate 7,277, forward strand.
TCTTGTTCAAGGCACGAGCTGGTTTTGCACACAATAATGGGTTAGTTGGGCATTATTCTTCATCTTCATCTTTTGAAGGACGCGGGAGCGATAGGTGCTGACCGTTTTCACACTCAGAAAAAGTTCCTCCGCAATCTCCTTCACGGTCTTGCCAGAGGCTATCAGGCACATCACCCGATACTCACGATCGGAGAGGACTTGATGGAGTGGTTTTTCAGCGCCCATTTCCAAATACACCGCAAGTTTTTCAGCCAAGGAAGAACTGATATATTTGCTCCCAACCGATACCTTGCGTATAGCCGTTACCAACTCATCTGGTACGCCTGCTTTGGTCACATACCCGGATGCCCCTGCCCTTATGGCACGTATGGCGTACTGGTCTTCCGGGTGCATGCTTAGTATGAGGACGGGCAGGTCAGGTTTGATCTGTTTGAGCTCTTCCAAGACTTCCAGGCCCGTTTTGTCGGGCATAGTAATGTCTAGCAAGACCACGTCATAATCATCTTTGGATACCTTTTCTAGCACTTCTCGCCCGCGCTCCGCCTCACCCGTGACAACCAGGTCAGGGGTATCTGCTACTATTTGCTTCAGTCCTTGACGGACAATGGCGTGATCATCAGCGACAAGTATCCTTATCATATACTTTCCCCTTCTGGTCTCAGTGGAATCACGGCCACCACTGTGGTCCCCTTCCCTTGAATACCACTGATTTTCACATCACCCCCGCAAAAACGCGCACGCTCAAGCATTCCTAATAGCCCAAATGATTTGGGATGGGAAATCTCTTCCTTTGTAATTCCTTTACCGTTATCTATGACTTCTAGTGATAGCCTATCAGCATTTCTTTTAAGCGTTACCATAACCCTCGTTGCATCGGCATGACGGGCAACATTTGTCAGAGCCTCCTGAAAGATGCGAAAACAGGTGGTGGAAAGCTCTCGATTCAGGACAATATCGTCAGCGTGCAGAGCAAGTTTGCATCTAATTTTCGTCCGCTCTTGGAATTCTTGTGCCTGCCATTCGATGGCTGCCACAAGACCAAGGTCATCCAATAGTCCTGGCCTCAATTGTGTGGAGATCCTCCTCACGCTTTGGGTCGTGGTGTCGATTAGCTTCGACATGGCCCCTACCTTCTCATACAGTGAATCTTTTTCAAAGGGTAACCTCTTACCCAACCAGGACAAATCCATTTTCAAAGCAGTAAGTGCCTGTCCCAACTCATCATGGATCTCACGCGCAATGCAGGCTCTTTCTTCCTCTCTTGCACGTTGCAAGTGTTCAGAAAGATTACGCAACTGTTCTTGAGACCGTCTCAATTCTTCTTCAACCCGCTTGCGCTCCGTGATGTCATGCATGATGGCGACACTACAGAGTTCCCCTCCACTGTAGATCACCTGCGCTGAGAGAAGACCCACCCGGAGTTCACCTTGCTTCATCCGAAATCTGACCTCCAGGTCCCGAACAAAACCCTGTTTTCGTAACATCCCCACAAATCTGGTACGCTCCTCTGGCTTTGGCCAAAAGCCCAGTTCGTTCGAGGTGCGACCAATCACCTCCGCACGACTATAGCCAGTAGTGCGCAACAGACTCTCGTTCACGTCAATAAAGCGGCCATCTCGCACCGTGGAGATAACAATTGCGTCGGGACTGGAATGGAAGGCTTTGGAAAACCGTTCCTGTGACAGGCGCAGATCCTCTGCCCGTTTACGCTCGGTGACATCCAACCCAGAGCTGATAATGGAAGTTGCCGAACCATTGCCATCTCGCAATAGAGAGAGGAAAAGGTGAACGTATGCTTCTTCCCCTGATTTTCTTCGCACTCTGACTTCCACATCGTGACTCCCCTTCTTCTTGACAGGACCGATCACGTGGTTCAGCAGAAACTCGTGCCCCTCCTTGGGATAAAGGAATGTGATGTGTTTCCCCAGAACTTCTTCTGGTACATGGCCGTACAATCTTGTGGCAGCGTTGTTCCAGCTTATCACATATCCATCCAGGTCTGTCGTGACCAGGGCGTCATGGAGCTGATCCAGTATTTGCCCTTGCCTGTCCATGAGAATCTTTGCCCGGCTGTGCCCGATGTTATCGATCGCCTCCCACTCACCCCCCCGTCTCATAAGGGTCATATGGTGGCTATTGACCGCGTCGATGACTTCGCCTATCCCACATTTGTCGAGGCAAAACGAACAAAGACCAATGATTCCATTTTTCTCGATAACATTGTCTAGTGCTGCTTCGTAGTTAATCCATTCACTCCAATCCCTTTCATCAAGCCATGAAGGATTGCCGGAGAGACGAAGCGTGTCAAATCCTCTTTGTGCAGATTGGTTCTGCTTTTCAACCCAACTGTGCAAGGCCTTTTCAGCGTCGAATCTTCCAGAATTCGTGACCCATTGGCTGTCATCTAATATCTCCAGCTGGCCTTTGCTGATGTATTTATCTACATCCTTAACAGCCTTGCTTAACACCGCCTTTGCCTCTCGGACAGGCAAAGGCTCCGAAGTGATCCATATGCAGAGTTGGTTGCCTTCCAGTCCCGCTTTGAAATAGGGAACAAGAATATCAACCAGGTCTTTTTTGGTCTGGTAAAAGTGACAGATATGGGTGCCTAAAGGGACATGGCCCATCATATCAAGGCCGGTCTTTCTAGCTCTCTGGTAGGTGTCGGGTCTTGAAACCACTTCTCCCATCGTCGCCCCTTTCACGCCTCAGCTCTGCTTGTTGACTTATGCCTTCCTAGAGAACTCAAGAGAGGACTTTTGGCGCGCCATTTGGAGAGGTCCCAAATTGAGCGGCTCTCCCCAACGTCTTAAAGGTTAAGAATCCGAGCTACTTCTGGTTATAGCGCCTCTTGATATTTTGGGCGCTTTGCTTTGTGGGACGGATTGAATCTTTTGTTGGCCCATGTGGAGCCCGTATTTAAACGGCTCATTCGATTTTCTTCTTTTGCTTTACGCTAATTAATTAATATATATTGCGTATTTACTGTCAAGTGAAATCTCGGCTGGACGGTTTTCCTCAACCCATAACTTGGTTTGACTCTAATTTTGAGCAATATAAAACTTTAATACACTA
>JASFIT010000140.1:0-10226 GCA_050122535.1 Desulfobacteraceae bacterium
GAGGGACAAGGCCATTGAGCATGGACTCTCAATGGCGAGGGATGGGGCTGATATCCTTGACGTGGGAGGGGAGTCCACAAGACCCTATTCAGAAAAGATTTCAGCTGAGGAGGAGTTGGATCGTGTGATTCCTGTCATCAAAGCCCTTTGCAAAGACTTACGAATTCCCATCAGTATAGATACATGCAAGGCCGAGGTCGCCCGTCAGGCCTTGAAGGCTGGGGCTTCCATAATTAATGACATCAGCGCGTTTCGCTTTGATCCGGAAATGATTTCGGTCGCAGCTGAGGCAGGGGTCCCTGTCATCCTCATGCATATGCAAGGGACCCCAACGGATATGCAGGCAAATCCCGCATATGAAAATCTGATCCCTGAGATTTTAGATTTTCTGAAAAGTGCCATGGATAGAGGCGTGGCAGGGGGAATCAGCAAGGATATGCTCATCGTGGACCCCGGAATTGGTTTTGGGAAGACCTTTGACCATAATCTGCAAATCATAAGGGGGCTGGCTGAATTCAATGCCTTACAAAGGCCGATTCTCCTAGGCCCGTCCAACAAGGCCTTTATAGGGCATATCCTTGACAAAGAGCCCCATGAGCGGGACACAGGAAGCATGGCAGCGGTGGCCGCAGGTGTACTGAATGGTGCCCATATTGTCAGGGTGCATAACGTGAAGAAGACCATGGAGACGGTCAAAATGATTGATGCCATTAAGAGAGGACGCGTCGAAGAAGTGAGCTAAAGTGACTAAAGTGCCTAAGGTGAGCTAAAGTGTCTAAAATGGCTAGAGGGAGCTATGTTGTTCTGTATTGACATAGGAAATACGAATACTGTTTTTGGAGTGACCGACAAAGATCAGGTCCTTGAACACTGGAGAGTGAGGACAGAAAAAGATGCAACAGCAGATGAACTGGGGATTCTGATAGGGAATCTATTCAAGTCAAACAAAATAGAAATGAGTGACATTACCCATATCATCATTTCTTGTGTTGTTCCTCCCCTGTTAAATGCTTTTGAGGAATTTGCCAACCGTTATTTCAACATTACACCCATGATAGTGGAGCCGGGTCTGAAAACAGGCATGCCCATCCAGTACGATAACCCCAAAGAGGTGGGTGCCGACAGGATCGTGAATGCTGTGGCGGCCTATGAAAAGTATCACACCGGCCTTGTTGTGGTTGATTTTGGAACAGCCACCACATTTGATTGCGTATCGAAGGAGGGGGCCTATATCGGAGGCGCCATCGCTCCGGGCGTGACCATATCCTGTGAGGCCCTCTTCCAGAAAGCGTCTAAACTGCCAAGGGTGGAGATCTTTGCCAAACCACAAAATGTCATTGCCAAAGATACCATTAGCAGCATGAATGTGGGCATTATCTATGGATACGCAGGACTGGTTGATGGCATTGTAAACCGAATCAAGAAAGAGGTGGGGCATAATCTAACGGTTGTAGCAACAGGAGGTCTTGCGCCCCTCATTTGTGAAGAATCTGAGACCATTGAGCACGTGGAGGAGTTTTTGACCCTTGAGGGCCTGATGATCATTCATGAAAGGAACAGATGAGATGCAGTCCACCTAAACCAACACGCCATTACTTCGACAATAGTGTTTTCAATGCAATCAAATAACCTCAAACCCCCCAAACTCCGAAAAGGCGAGGCAGTTGGTGTTATTGCGCCGGCCGGACCCGTCACACCCTCGGAAATCGAACCCGGCATAAAACTCCTGGAATCATTTGGTTATAAGGTCATCGTTTCCTCTCACCTCTACCAAAGGCAAGGTTATGTGGCTGGAGATGATGAAACCCGGCTCGAAGACCTAAATTCCATGTTAGACAAGAAAGATGTGAAAGTCATCTTCTGCGCTCGTGGTGGTTATGGAACGCTTAGGCTCCTTGAAAAGATTGACTTTGACCTGATTCGCATGAATCCCAAAATAATCGTTGGGTATAGCGACATCACTGCGCTCCTCTTGGCCATTTACAAAAAGACAGGCCTCGTGACTTTTCACGGGACAATGATCAAGGAACTTTCTAAGAACAAAAACCGAAATTTAGAGTCCTTCTTAGCCTTGGTCTCGTCTGACGAAATGTGGGAAGTGAATCTCAGTAAGGGAAAAACGCTTTTACCTGGCAAAGTGAAAGGGACCCTTCTTGGTGGAAACTTAAGTCTCATTTGCCATTTACTCGGGACACCATTCATGCCGTCCCTGAAGAAATCCATACTCTTTGTGGAGGAAAAAGAGGAGCCACTTTATCGTATTGATCGGATGATGACCCATCTCAGATTGAGTGGCCAGCTAAAAGATCTCGTTGGACTCATTGGGGGAACTTTTGAGGGTTGTGGCGACATTTCATCCGTAAATCAGGTGTTGGTGGAAAGCGTATCCGACCTGCAAATCCCGGTGGTGAGTGGCCTGCCCGTGGGCCATGGCCTGGAAAATATCTCTCTTCCCATTGGGGTTCAGACCTCCCTCGATACGGAGGCAATGGTTCTCTCCATCACAGAATCCTGCGTCTCGTCTTGAGTCGGCCCGTCTTCAATCTAGACAACTTCAGTCAATGGTTTATGGGAGTTCTCTGACGGGGTTTTTCTATACAGATTGTGAAAAAAGACACATTTAGGTTTAATAAAATATAATATGTTATAGTTTGTAATATTTTAGAAACATATAAGTTATTATATGCTAATAATATTTTGTGCTTGTCAAACTTTGTTGAAAATGGTAATTTAGCAAATAACGTGCGGTATCTCCAAGGCTATTGATCCATCTTAAGCCTATGGAAAGAGCGATTCATTCATGGAACTGATTAGACGCCTAGGAGCAGCAGCACTACTTATCACTGGCAGGATAGGCCTTATGGGCCTTTTCCTATTCAAGGCGTTTTTCTATGCTGCTATCCCACCTTTAAAATTCTATCGTTTACTCAAACAGATTCATTTCATCGGCTTGCAATCCGGTCTTGTCATATTCCTCACCGGGGCTTTCACGGGCATGGTTTTGGGCCTCCAGGGGTATTACACCCTCAGCCGCTTCGGTTCTGAGGCCTTTCTTGGACCCATGGTGGCGCTTGCGCTCATAAAAGAGATGGGTCCGGTGATTTCCGGTTTGATGGTGACGGGGAGGGCAGGATCTGCCATTGCTGCCGAAATCGGCATCATGCGGATCAGCGACCAGATCGACGCATTGGAATTGATGGGCCTTAATCCTTACCGGTATCTCGTGGTCCCCAACCTCTTGGGGGCAATCATCGCCCTTCCGCTACTTACAGCCATTTTTGACGTGGTGGGGATTTTCGGAGGTTATGTGGTGGGCGTCAAGCTCCTTGGTGTGGGGGCCGGCACCTACTTTGGTGAGATGGCCAGCTACGTGGCGTTGGAAGATGTTATGGAGGGGATCTATAAATCCCTCAGTTTTGGAATAATTATTGCCTGGATCTCCTGCTATAAGGGATACTATACGGGCATTCACACGGGATTTGGAGCTGAAGGCGTCAGCAAGGCTACCACGCAGGCGGTGGTGCTCACGTCCGTACTTATCCTTGTGTGGGACTATTTCATGACCTCTATCCTTTTTTGAGAAACAAGATGATCGAGATTGAAGCGTTGCATAAGTCTTTTGATGGTTTCCACGTCCTGAAAGGTATTTCTTTGCAAATTGAAAGCGGAGAGGTTATTGCCCTGATTGGAAGGAGTGGCTTTGGGAAGAGTGTGCTACTAAAGCATGTGGCCGGGTTGATGGCCCCGGACAAAGGGCGCGTATTGGTTGATGGTAAAGACGTGGTTACCCTAAAGGGTAAGGCCCTCACCCAACTGAGGAGTCGCCTGGGGTTCCTTTTTCAGGGGGGCGCCCTGTTTGACTCCATGACTGTCTTCGACAACGTGGCCTTTCCCTTGAGAGAGAAGACCAAACTTCCAGAGGAGGAGATCAAGGAAAAGGTCATGGCAGAACTGGATCAAGTGGGGCTCTCCGGCGCGGAGGCGAAATACCCCTCTCAGATAAGCGGCGGAATGAAAAAGCGTGCTGCACTCGCCCGGGAATTGGTGTGGACGCCTGAGATCATGCTCTTTGATGAGCCCACAACGGGACTGGACCCTATCATTGGACATGCCATTTTGAACTTAATAGATACCCTTCATAAGCGGTTTCAGTTCACCGGCATCATTGTCACACATGAATTGGAAAAGGTATTCAAGATCGTCAACCGAGTGGCTATGCTGCATGAAGGGGTTATTTTGGCTCAAGGGACGCCTGAAGAGATAGTCTCTTCAGAGGACCCGATTGTTCAGCAATTCATAAATGGAGATATCGAGGGACCCATATCATATCGGTAGCAAGCCCTAGTCATTGGTCATTAGTCGGTCGCCAATTGCTATTATTCCTCGAGATTGATGCTGACAAGTGACCCGCCTCCGACTCTTCGCGCAGAATACTGGAGCATGAGGAAGCTGTGCGAAATGAACGACCAAAAAGAGTTGCTCAGAAATGGCTATGGCGGGCAAGCTAAAGTGAACTAAAGTGCCTAAAATTGAATGAATAGACTTAGTTTCTCTACGCTCTGGACTTCAGGAGCATGGCCTTTATGGCTGTTTAGCGGCAAAGCCGCCTATTAGGAAATCGCCAAAGCGATTTTTTCGCGGGAGGTAAGACATGAGGAAACTTGACCTTGAATTGGCTGTGGGACTATTTGTGCTCGCCGGTATTCTTTGCCTTGGATACCTCTCCATAAAGCTGGCAAGGATGGAAGTGCTTGGGGGAGACGGATATGAGATCTCTGCCATTTTTTCCAATACCGGCGGGTTAAAGGAGGGGGCGTCCGTGGTGATCGCGGGTGTGGAAGTGGGACGTGTTAGGGGCATAACGATGGAGGATTATGAGGCCAAGGTTAGCTTTACACTGAAAGAGGGATTGGAGATCCAGGAAGACGCCATCGCCTCTGTCAAAACCAAAGGACTGATTGGAGAGAAATATATACAGATATCTCCAGGTGGATCTGATGAGATTATTCCGCCTGGTGGGATGATCCAGGAAACGGAGCCTGCTGTGGACATAGAACAGTTGATCTCCAATTATGTCTTTGGGAAGATCTAGCGACTTGCACCGGGAGGTATTTATGATGCCTAAAGGTCTCTTGCAGATAATTGCTGTTTTTTTTCTGATATTCACCCTCACAATCCCGGCACGGGCCAATGGGCCTATGGAGCGGATCAAAGAGACGACGGATAAGATAATTGACATTCTTAGCGATCCCGATTTGAAGGGCCCAGATAAGGCCGAGGAGAAGCGGAGAAGGCTTCGTCAAGTGGTGGATGAACGCTTTGATTGGGAGGAGTTCGCTCGACGAGCTATGGGAAAACATTGGAGAAAGAGGACTGACGAGGAAAAGAGAGAGTTCATCCCCCTGTTTGGAAAACTGGTGGAGCGAACCTATATGGACAAGGTGGAGGACTATTCCGGAGAAAGGGTCGTCTATGTGAGTGAACGCACCAAAGCAAAGTATGGACTCGTCAAAGCGAAAGTGGTGACAAACGATAGGCGAGAGATCGATGTTGACTACCGCCTTAAGAATAAGCGAAGCGACTGGTATGTCTATGATGTCGTGGTCGTGGGTGTCAGTCTTGTCAAAAGCTACCGAGTCCAGTTCAATGAGATCATTATGCAGTCATCATATGAAGAGCTGCTAAAAAGACTGAAGAACAAATTGGCCGCTGAGGAATAGGAGAGAGTAAAGATTGAAGGTCTGCGCTTTCCAGAGAAAGGAGCTGCCCTCCCATGAGAAGGATCTGCGGGATATTTATATTTTCTACGCTCTGGTTCATCCTGCCCCCGTATCTCTCTTTTTGCCAGTCCGTTGAGAAGGTACTCCTCCCCCAGGCCATCTCTTCAGATGAGCCGACGGAACGATTTGATCGTTATGACCGGGGTCTTGATATAGATGCCGTATCTGACCGCTTTGAATACCGTCGCTCTGCTCATCCCGTGAAATATGTTCGCAATCAAACGGCGACCAGTAACAATGACATTTCTGAAAAATTAATCATAGCACAGGCAACAGATTCCACCACGGAGCCCTCGCAGTCAGAGGACCCTGAGGGGGATCTCGTTGACCCTTTTGAAGATGAGGAAGATACGGCTGATGTTCTCCCTTTGAAGACCATCGCTGACCCCCTTGAGCCCATCAATCGGGCCTTTTTCCATTTTAACGACAAACTCTATTTTTGGTTTTTTAAACCGGTCGCCCGCGGATACGGTTACATCTTTCCTCAGTCTGTACGGATCGGCGTAAGGAACTTTTTTGACAATTTGGGCTTTCCCATCCGCTTTGTGAACTGCGTGCTCCAAGGAAAATTCGAAGGGGCAGGATTTGAGACGCAGCGCTTTTTGATTAACTCCCTCACTACCCTTGGCTTCAAGGACGTGGCTACGGATAATTTGGGCATCAAAGAGTATGATGAAGATTTCGGGCAAACCCTTGGATTCTACGGTTTAGGGCCAGGTTTCTACATCGATTGGCCTATCATTGGGCCCTCCAGTTTGACCGACACAGTGGGAATCGTCGGAGACATCTATACGCAACCACTGAACTATGTTATTGAATTCAAGTACAACGTGGGAATACGGGCCTATGATATCGTCAATAGTACTTCCCTCACTATTGGTGAATATGAGGACCTCAAAAGGGCCGCACTGGATCCTTATGTAGCCATAAGAGACGCCTATTATCAATTCCGCCAGAAGAAGATCAAGGAATAGATGGGGAATTGGAAAAATGGAATAATGGAATGGTGGAATAATGGTTCCTTCTTTCTACCCAGTATTCCAGCCTTCCAACATTCTTCGTGCTCGTATCACTCCGCTTAGTCCCCAACTTTGTTGGGTCCCCAGTTTCCAATAATCCAGCTAGAATTCTATGCCTTTTCTTGCCTTGATCCCTTTCCTGAAAGGATGTTTAATCTCCCGCATTTCTATGACGTTTGTGGCCGCCTCTGTGACCTCAGGGTGGGCGTGGCGTCCGCTCAGAAGCAGATGAAGATTGTCTGGTTTCATGAATAGCATCTCCCGGACCCGATGAAAATTGATCAGTCCATAATGGGTAGCCACGTTGATTTCGTCCAACACAACAAGCTTGTACTCTAAGGAGAAAATCTTTTTCAGCAGAAGTCCCCAGGCCGACTTTGCAGCGTCTATATGTTTTTTCTCCAGGCCGGCGCTGTGTTTCTGCAAAAAACCCTTTCCCATGCTCTTGATTTCCAGGAAGGGCAGTTTCTGTATGGCCCTCACCTCTCCGTATAGCTTGGGGGATTTTATCGTCTGAAAGATCACAGAAGGAATCCCCATAGAGGACATGAGCATTGCTTTCCCGAGACAGTAAGTGGTCTTACCTTTACCCGGGCCGGTAATCACATCCACTGTTCCATTGTCTCGTGGACGGCTTTCTTCCGCGTGATTTGGTGCCTTGGTCACGACCATTTCTGTGACCAAATCAGCCCTATCTATGATCTGGCCCCCTAGCCCTTTGCCCGAAAGGATTAATTCCGTGTTTCCAGGCTTCTGCCTCATGAGTTTGAGAATCTCCTGGGATGAAAGTAGCCCTTGATCCAATGCGCTGTGAATCCCATTTAGAACGACAATCTGGAAATCCTCGCTGAAAATCGCCTCTATGGTCCTTTGAACGACCTGGTTTTGTTGGGTTGCGTTATTGGTCTCATCTGCACGAAGTGGCGTCTTTCCCGTGTTGCCATGCTCAAAGGCTAAATTGGGGTGAAGGAATTGGGAAGTGAAGCCTAGCCCCTCCAATATTTCGTCAGAGGTAAAGCTAATGATAAGGGTACGGAGACCATGCCCGGCCGCCCTCAGGCTCAAACCTATGGGGGCAAAATTCATCTGATCAGATTCAGTGGTGTATACCTGAATGAGCCCCTTATCGAGCATCTGGCAACTGCCCATTTCACTCAAACCTCCATATTAAAACTATATCATTTGCCGGGTACAAACAATCAAAAAAGTGAAGCTCCCCGCGCCAAGGCGAGCGCAAAAACAGAAAGGGTTTCCTCGTCCCAAGGTGCCTTGGATTGAGCAAAGATTGCTGGGAAATAGAAAGGATCCTGGCAAGAAAGGGCAGGGTAGGGATGGTGACCATTAAGGCCTAATCATTGTGGGCGTTCAGAAGCCCTTTGGCCTTGCGCCATGTGTCCTTCAAAATATGGAGTGTTCCTTCACGCGCCTCTTCACGAAATCCAAACAACTCATTAAATTCCTTGACATTTCGGCTCATTTCATCTTCAGGCATAAAGGGTGTGGAAATGAGAAGTGACCGCTCGTAATGTTTGAACAGGCGTTTGGCCATGTCCACGCTCAAGCGGCCAAATTCCCGTTCGAACATCCGCTTCCAATGGACCGACCAACCCGGGATCATGAAGAAGGTTCCGGCCACATTACACAGCTCGCCATAGTAACATTCGCGGCCCCCGATGATGAGGCCCACACAGTCGTCTACGGGGTGGTCTTGATCCATGGGGATGAAGATGGGTACACCGGCTTCTGATAGCAATTCCTTCGGGTTCTCAAGGGCGTTGCCACACAAACCATACCCAAGCAGCAACGCGTCCACGTGGGGGCTCATTGCGCAAGCAGCCTCCAGCAATCCCTCTTGCAGGGTCTTCTTTCTGTTATGAAGCGCCAATTCCAGCACGCGGACCAGCACTTCCAGGTTTCTCGCACGGTTAGGGTTGAAGCCTGATATGTGGGGAATTCGCCTTAGGTTTCCAACGCCTTCTGCCTCGATTGCTTCTAGCAAGCGAGCGGACCGGCTATCCTCAAGGACCGTAATCTGAGCGACTTCGGGATCTGTGGCCAGTAGATGTGCAAATTCAAGTTCCAGAATTTCACAGGTCAAAACACCCAACACCGCCATAGGTATGTCTCCTTCCGGGATTTTTGCAGGGCCTCACATAATATCTTATTCTGATCGCGTTGTCATTGCTGAACAGGCGCCGTTCTCATATCTTACGAGGAAATGGGATTACGATCCCCTTTCGTGATTTTGTATTGGCGTATCACTTCTTTAACCTTTTTCTCGTGGATCCACTAAAATTTTTCTTGACAATTTTTAATATTAATGTATAAACAAACACTAATATGTTTATTCGATGAAGAAAGAAATATGGGAAATGCACAAAGAAAGGGAGAAAGACATTTGCATTCGAAGAAGGAAAAGCAGTCTAAGTTAAGCAAAGATCTTGATATAATTGCGGTTTTGGCCAAAAGCTTGTCGGACGAGAACCGGCTTCGTATTCTACTATGTGTTGGCAATGGGAAAAAATCTGTCTCTCGCATCGTAGAGGAATTGGATCTTTCCCAGCCCCTTGTTTCGCATCATCTTAAGGAGTTGAAAAGAACCCTTTTGGTGAAGGTGGAACGGGAGGGTCCTTTCATCTACTATGAAATGGCCGATAAAAGAATCCTTAATATCCTTAAGGAGCTGGATCTGCTGGGCACGGATTTATTGACACAAAGAAAAAACTTTTAGCCTGGGGAGATGACCCTATGAGTGCAAGTAAAATTGGCGAATTGGTAGATAGCATGGATCCGGAAAAGGCAGCAGCGGAATTGGCACACGTCATAAAAAAACTATTCCCTTTGTTGGGAGAAGAGGCCCGATTAAGCTTCGTAATGAACCTGGTAGGAGAGTCTGGCCAAGACAAGGTGGCAAGCTTAGTCCATCTCTGACTGGCAGAATGTATGGACGAAGGTGTCGATCCAACGCAGATGTGCCAGAATTTGGTAGAGAAAGTTGCCCAATCTAAGCAGCTCTCGGCAGTCGTTGATCCTCAAGTCCTGGTTCTCTTTGAGGCCTGGTTGGAAGAGCTGGAGAGCGAGGTGATCTCTTTTGTCTCGAAGAGCGGCTCCACGGATCCCGTCGATCTTGCGGAGGAACTGGGTCTGTCCCGTTCAGGGGCCACATTCATCATCACGAAACTCAGGAGAGAGAATAAGCTGCGGGGGAAAAAGGAATGAAAAAAGTTCTTTTGGCCGTATTGGCCATAGTAATTACGGGTGGTGTTGTCTGGTACAACAACCGTGCGGTAATCCCCAAAATGGCGACTTGGGAAGACGTGGTCGCTGAAGCCAGGCGTGGGGGATACCAGCTTATCAGTACAGACGAACTATGGCAACGTTACAGCAAAGAACCTAAAAACCTTTTCCTGGTGGACACCCGACAGGC
>JASFIT010000141.1:0-10174 GCA_050122535.1 Desulfobacteraceae bacterium
CACCTTCTGTGGAAGAGGCCGGTTCACGTGGAAACCACAAAGGAGGGGAAGAAGGTGCGCCTGAGTTATGATGGGAAGGAAACCAACATCAAGGAGCTGGGTTAGGAAAGGGAGGATTGATTGCGAGTAATCATAAAAAGAAAGGCGGGATGAGCTATGAGTTTAACAAAACGCATCAATGAACAGCTCCAGAAGGCCACGGCTGATCAAGCTGTGGTGGTAGAGGCATCCGAAGAAAAACTGCGGGTGGAAGTAAAACTGGCGGACTCTTCTCGGTTGGGATGTCTGCTCGACAGGCTCCACCTGGAACACACAGAAGGTGGACAACTTCCCATCGACCCGGCTCAGGTCGTGGCGCAAATCACCTATCTCGGGGAGAGATTGGAGATCATCGAGACAGAAGGAAAAGAGGGGATGACTATCCTCAGAAGCACGCCTCCCAGGGGTGATGGGGAGGTCATTAGTTTCTACGAGATGGTGGTGGATCGATCCACAAGATTGTCCCTGATACGGTATAAGTATGACCCCGAGACAGAAGAGCGCACCCCCATGCCTGCACCATTGACACGGGATACCCTGGAGCGTCTGGTCGGTGACCTGATCCAGTTGGCAGGTGGAAAATAAACCTCAAGTTCCCTCTACCCCTCCCATAAGACACCTGTTCTTATCACTCACTCTTCTGTAATTCTTCTTCCTTGCCGTGCCTGCCGACCCTTGGACATGGCTCAGAGTCGATGCTGAGCAAGGTCGAAGCATCGAAGGGCCGTCCTCCCTGCCCTCCATAGCTTTAGCGAAGGAGGGTGTCTTCCGCTACCATTCTCCTAGCTCTTTGCGTTTCGCTCCTTTTCTAATAACTGATAACGTATAACGAATAACCATCATCTGTGGGGCTTGACCCCTTTTCTCATGCGCTGTGGAAATTGAGATAGTTTTCATGAAGTATTTTATGTGATAACGCACTGTCATCTATGAAATTAGAGAAGAACTGCATCGTGCTCTGGACCGTTTCTGGCTGATCAATCAAGGCATCGCTGCCAAATAGAATTCTATTTTGGTAGCGGCTTATAAATTCCAGATAAGTCCTTGGGTCTTTGCTTATAAAAGCGGCCAATGAGGACACATCCGTATAGCAATTGTCATATTTTTCCAAAAACGCGGAGATCGCGCGTCTTGAAAATCCGAAGTGGGGGATATTGAAATTTGTCGTTGGATGCCCTTTGATCATCTCTGATATGAAATCGGCATATCTTCTCAAATCAGCGTGTACCAAAACGGTCATCCCTTGCTTGGATGCGTTTTCAATGAGCAACGATGTGATCCTCTCCGATTGCTTCCGATTTCGACCAAAAGCCTCCTGCATGCCCTTGAGCCCTATCACGTTATCTTCCTCAGGCACATAGAGGACTTTCATTCCTTTAAATCCTAGGCCTCGGTACTTTTCAATTTTTTGTGGGATATTCGTATCAATGAACCTGACATCTATGTAGGGTACGATCTTCAAATGTGATGCTTGGTTGAAGGCGAAGAAAGTCTTTTTTTGGTTTGCAAAGGTCTCGAGGGTAATACCTTCATGGTATCCCTCAGGAACCATCTGCTTAATCGTTGTGAGGTCCTCAGGATATTCGTCAATGACCAAAGCATCAAAACCGGCGAGACCCATCTCTTCCAAATGAACACCGATATCTAATAGATCAGGCAGAGGGCGCTGGAAAAAGAAATGAATGTGAGCATCATAGAACTTCATGTTCAGGCTTTCGATAATGAACGGGTCAGATCAAGTTGCTCTTGTTAATAAATATCTTCAGTATTGATACTATCTAACTGGAAAGGCTACAACAAAGTCACCCAGCTGCAGGCCCAAATAGACGCAATAACATTACCTCTAGGCTTTTTCAACCATCTCTGTTTTAACCAAAACCTGATCTTTTTACAGGAATCTGTCCGCAAAAGTCAAAACCTCTTTATTTCCTGATAAATGCCTGCCCCTTTCCCCGTTTCCCCGCTTCCGTTTTCTGCCTTCTATCCTCCGTCATCTGTCATCTGTCGTCTGTCCTCCGTCATCTGTCATCTGTCGTCTGTCTGCCCTGAGCTCGTCGAAGGGCCGTCTTCTGGTACTCGGCGACTATTTCCTCTGCTTCCTCCCGTATTTCATCTCTCAATGACTCGGGTTCAAGGACCAGTGCCTTGGAGCCCCAGTTCATGATCCAAAACTTGATTTCCTCGGTGCCTGCAACCTCCGCCTCGAAGATGACAGAGCCGTCATCCGTTTCCTTGATTTGTTGGCTTTCGTGCCAGATCTTCTCCTTGATGTACCCTGCAATATCCGGGGCAAACCACATCTTAATTTTTATAGGCTCGCCCTGAAACACCCCGAAGCTGGGTCCAATGAAATCCTCAAAGTCAAAATCCTCCTTTACCTCAAATGGCTCTTTGGTCTGGTGCAGCATCTTGATGCGATCCATGGCAAATATTCTCACCTCTTTACGTTTGTGGCAGAAACCGATGAGATAAAAGGTGCCGCTGAAGAACCAGATCCGGTAAGGATCCACCTTGCGTCGGCTCTCCTTTTTCCGGCTCATCGTATAGTAGACGATCTCGATGGAGTGCTTTTTGATAGCGGCCTCATTCACGCGGTTGATGATCTCTTTGAATTTACCATACTCCTTAAAGGGTTTGTGTCCCAGATGAAGGGTTTGTTCCACCGTGTTCAGATACTTGATGGATTCAGGGGGGAGGGTGGTTTTGATCTTTTTGAATAATGACTCCAGGGAATCGTAGAAGACCGTGTCCTTGAAGACCTTCATCATGTCGCTGCCGAAATAGAGGGCCATCAGTTCCGTGAGGCTGAAAGGAATGGGAATCTGGTGCTTGACCGTGTCGAGTAGTGACCAGAGGTTTTTGCCATCCACCCTTTCTGTGTAAATGGGAAAGCCTGCAATCTGCAGTGCTTCCAAATCCCGGTACACAGTGCGCGGATGGCACTCAATTTCTTCTGCTAACTCAGCCGCCGATTTGCCTAGCTTGGAGGAAATGAGCGTCTGAATAATCCTCCATTGCCTTCCTAATTGCTCACCCCTTGCCATAAACGACCTCCAAAGATTGGTATCTCTCGCCCGCTCCCCCCTCAGCTGTACACGGGGTCGCTCGAGCCCCCAAAGTACACAGAGAGGAGAATCGCTTGAAAGCCTCATGTCAAGGCCTGTGGAAAGCAGAAAATGAGTTCACTCATTTTTGCCTTCCCATGGCCTCGACATTGGTCACGATGCTAATTCATCGTGACCCTCGCATCGCTTGCGAGGGCTTTGAAGCGGTTCACACAAATCCCTGCAATTGTTCTCTGCGCCTCAGTGAACCCTGCCCGCCATCAGCTGCGCTTCAGGCGCTGCAGGCGGGTCTGTGAGAGATAAAATCCTGCTAATCCTGTAAATCCTGTCTGAGACTCTTTCCTCAGGATAAACGGGATTTAATTGATTCATTAAAATGCGGTTTTCGTTTAGCCAATTATCTCAAAATATTGAGATTTACTCAATTTTATTGAGTTTTTTGCGGTTCACTCTGATTACTCAAAACCCCCTCTTATCGAAGAGGGGGTCCCGATGCGGTAGCAACGGACCAAGATCTAGCCCCGCAGCGAAGCTGCTGAGTGGTTTTTCTTTGCCGCCTTCTCAGCGGCAAAGAAAAAATTTTATCCCTCTGCGGTCTCTGCGTCTCGAACGGAGTGGGCGGTGAGGCAAATTTTTGGAAAAACTCTTTCGTGGTTTGACCGTAGTTGTCAAAGGCCCCTGTTATGATGTTGGCAAAATCAAGAAGGGGGAGGGGTGTTTAATGAAATTTTCCAAAATAAAAACCATTGGCAGGGTCACAACAAGAACGTACAAAACACTGCTCATCACGAGCTCTTTTGTCGTGTTGATCTGGATTGCCTATTGCCTGAGCCTCATCACAGCAGATTGGCTCAGCTGGGATCCGGATGAAGATTATGAAGATACGCGACTCGTCCTGATCAAGTGCTAATGACGCCACTTTGGCACGGGTTTCGCGCCCTATATATAAAGGGGTTACATCTCACCACGCCCTTGTCCCGTTTCTTGGAGTCACTTTGATTCCCCAAAACCCCCTCTCATCTGAGAGGGGTTCTGATGCGGTAGCAGCGGGACCAATGGGGAGGATTCTTGGTGAGAAAATAAGCTTGCTTATTTTTCTCCCAAGAGAACTCCACATAGGGTTTTGAGGCGAGCTGTTTCTCTGCGAACTCTGCGCCTCTAGTGACCCTGAGCGCAGTCGAAGGGGAACGGGTGTGAGATTAATTTTTTGAAGGAGGTCATGATTATGCAAAACATTATTAATGAATATTTAGGAGCGGCCAAGGTTGGCCGCAAGCAATCTTACAAGAACCTGGCCATCTACCCTTTGCTGTCCACCTATTCCATAGCCTTGGACTACATCCTTTTGGATGAAGCGCTGAAGGAGGCGCTCATTGAAGTGGTCGAGGTGGATGACGCGGGCGATGTTCCCAACCTCAAGGTCATCAACAAATCAGAACGCATGGTACTTCTACTGGACGGTGAGGAACTGGTCGGCGCCAAACAAAACCGCATTGTAAACACCACCATCCTGATCCCGGGCCACGCCACCGTTCTCATCCCTGTGAGCTGCGTGGAGCAGGGGAGGTGGCACGACGACGCACCCCAATTCCACAGTGAAGAGCGGGTCATGGCACCCGTGATGCGCGCAAAGAAGGCTGGGAAGGTGTCGCTTTCTCTGAGAGAAAACCTGGGATTCCAATCTGACCAAGGGGAAATATGGGATGGTATAGCCCAAATCGCACAGAGGAGGGATGCAGTATCCCCGAGCATGGCCATGTCTGAAATCTATGAAAAGGATCGGCCATCCATTCAAGAATATGTGAAGCATTTCAGGTTAATTGATGGGCAGGTGGGTGCCGTGTTCATGATCAATGGCAAAGTTGTGGGACTGGACGCCTTAGGAAAGCTCGAGTCCTTTTCCAAGATCTTCAAGAAATTGGTTGAAAGCTATACCCTGGATGCCATCGACTGGTTCGAGTCGAAAAAGGAGCACAAGGCCCTGAAGAGTAGTGTGACCAAATTCCTGAAGGCTTCTCAGAAGTCCTCTGTGGAGTTCCATGAAGGTGTCGGCCTGGGGACCGATTGCCGCCTCGAATCCGATAAGGTGACAGGGTTTGCCCTGGCCATGGATGAGCAGATCCTGCATCTTTCAGTGTTCGCCCGAGAAGATGGTCAGAGGGGAAAGGGAGGTAATTCCCGAATGGCCAGCTTTGCTCAAAGACGGAGCCGCTTCTAGTATCCAATTGTCCACGCATAACAATCAATACCTTGAACTTGAGGTCACAAATTGTGACCTTAAGTTTAAGGTGCCATTTTGGCACCTTAGTAATGAGATCACAAAATGGGATTTCAAAAGGTTCTGAAAATCCTTGCAGGTCAGGAGATCTGAATTTAGACTCCCCTAAAAACAGCCTGTAAAATGGATATCACAATTTGTGACATCCTATGGTCTGAATCATAGAAAGGAAATAATATGGCCAGAAAACAGATCTTGGTCCCTATGGAGCGAATTGAAAAGTCGATTCTGCTGATTCGTGGCCAAAAAGTCATGCTGGACAGGGACTTAGCGGATCTCTATGGGGTAGAAACTAGGGTATTAAAGCAAGCGGTGCGGAGAAATATCGCACGCTTTCCAGAAGATTTCATGTTTGAGTTAACCGAAGATGAAAACCGGGCTTTAAGGTCACAAAATGTGACCTTAAAGCGGGGCCAGCATTCCAAATACCTTCCTTTTGCATTCACCGAACAGGGTGTGGCCATGCTTTCCAGCGTTCTAAATAGCGACAGAGCCATTCAAGTCAATATTGAAATCATGCGGGCCTTTGTGCGACTACGGCAAATATTAGCAACCCACAAGCAACTGGCGCGCAAGCTAGCGGAGCTAGAACAGCATTTGGAGAGTCATGACCAGCAGATTCAGACCATTTTCGAAGCTATCCGCCAGTTGATGACGCCTCCCGACACACCGAGGAAACGGATTGGTTTTGAGGTAAAAGAACCTCCCACCAAGTATAAGAAAAAGAAGAAACCAAAAAGAAAGAAATCCAGATGACAGAGGACAGACGACACACGACAGAAAGGAAGAAGGCATGAGCGAACGAATTGAGAGCTTCAAGGATCTAAAGGTTTACAAGAAAGCGTTTGAACTGCAGCAGGACATTTTCCAAATAACAAAGAGGTTTCCAAAAGAGGAACGATACTCGCTTACTGATCAAATTAGACGTGCCTCCCGGTCAATCGGTGGGAATATAGCGGAATCATGGCAAAAGCGGCGCTATCAGGCCCACTTTGTGAGCAAGCTGTCTGATTCGGATGGTGAACAAGCAGAAACTCAACACTGGTTGGATACCTCATTCGCCTGCGAATATATTTCGGAGGACGAACATGAGAGGTTACTCGCAAAATGTAAGGAAATTGGCAAAATGCTCCGCAAAATGATGCAAGAACCGGAAAAGTGGTGCTCCCGCTTCCTTGAGAAATAGTTTCCCGAACGCTGTCACCTGGGCTCCGTGTTCTGTCATCCGTCATCTGTCATCTGTCCTCTGGAATCAGCTTCTCCGCTTCTCCGTTTCTCACAGGTCCCCGCTTCGATTTCTAGAAAATTATAGTCTATAATATATGTATCTCATTTTGCCGTTTCTTACTTTTTGTTGGAGGGATTCAAGGCATGAAGAAAGAGCTAGAGGAACAACTCAAAAGGCTCTCAAATTCACAGAATCTCCAATTCGTCCCAACTAAGGAAGAGGACCCCTTTTCGTGGGAACTAGCCGGACAGCAAAAGGGCCGGGAAATCAGAGTGAATCATCTGAGAATTGGATCTTTTCTAACCAAAAAAGTGGATCGCACGGACTTATTTTTTGTAAACGTGCCCGCGAATCTGCCCAAATCCTTTAGGGCTATAATTGGCATTGACAAACGCACCTGGGGTCATCCGCATTTTACTTTCAAACATATTCGCCGCAAGAAAAAAGGCCTTGCAGGAGGTAACCATGTCTATGCCTGGTATAACTCGAGCTTCGATGCAGAGGCCATATCTAGCATGTCTATCTCTCAACTCCTTGTCGAGCCAAATACACTGGATTTTGAGATCGTGGTTGAAGATGGATTTGTGAGGTTCGGTTACAACCGAAGACCAGAAAGCCTGAACGTGGATCCTGGATTTGTCTCCCGGGCCATCCAGGCCACGATTGAACTGGCAGAGTGGATGGAAGGACAAAACATTTCCGATGCAGCACGAGAGATGACTACAGGACACAGGAAGGGAAAAACGGATAAAGCCACAAAGCAAGGCTATGTGTTCGCTATCCTAATGATTGCTTTTATGCTCCTCCTTATTGCCGCCATTTTCTACTATTACCTGTGACTCCAGGGATTCAGCAGGGCGGGCCAAAGCACGCAGTAAGAATCTGGAAATGTAAAGGCCGTCCCCCATTTTGCTTGCCCTGAGTTCATTTAATGCTGAGCAAGGTCGAAGCATCGAAGGGGCCGAAGGGTTGTGGGCATCCAAACTTTATAGCTTCTTTACCCCGTTGAATTTTTACCCCGTGAAATCCGCCACAGGCGGCTATTTCACTGGGGGCGCGCTAGCACACCCCGCAGGGGATTCAACTGGGGCCTGCCTCCTAGCTTTTATTGCCTTCAGCAATAAACTGTTGCAAATTTTCCAAAAATCAGTTATATTTATTCAAAATTTGCTTAAAGTTGCAGGCCCCTCCGAATCACGGCACCGACGTTCATACTATGTTATTACTCGAGCTCCACTTCTCTAGCAGGAGGTGGAGTTTTTTGCTTTGGCACGATGGTTTCGGATTGACCCCTTTTAGTTCAGCTATCAGCTGAATAGCGCATTAGCTTATGGGCTAGGACACTCGGGCTTGACCCCTTTTCTCGATTCAGTAACACCAGGAATAAACAATAATGACCAGACTTTACATTTTAGCCGGACCGGATAAGGACGAATCTTTCGAGCTGAAAGGTGATTTCAACTATGTTGGACGCTCCCCTCATAATAACATTCAAATGAGAGATATAGCGGTTTCTCGCAGGCATGCAAAGATTTCTCGGAGAGGGAATAGCTTTTTCATAAAAGACTTGGGCAGCGCAAACGGCACTTACGTCAGTGGTCAACAGATAAGTCCTGGCGTTGAAGTTGAGCTAAAAGAGGGCGTTCCCGTTGTTATCGGTATGAGCGTGATTTGTGTGGGCAGTACGTGTTTAGAGCTTGTGTCGCCGTTTCTGGAATCAATTGGCCTCTCCAGCGAGATCAGAGAGGAGAGCGGGGTGTTTAAGCAACACAAAACCATGGCCATGCAAAAGATCGTGGAACTCGTCTACAAGGTGTCCTATAGGCTGACCGAAGAAGTGCACGTAAACGTCATGCTAGGGAACGTTCTGGACTGCATCTTTGATTTTCTTTTAAAGATTGACAGGGGCTTCATCATCCTCATTGATTCTAAAACCGGGGAATTTACCAATGTGATATCCCGATTCAGGGAACCGAGCGAAGATCTGCCTACGGTGTTTAACAAGGACGTGGTGAACCGTGTGATACGAGAGGGCAAAGGCATTATGTTTCCAGCCCCTGATCTTGAAGACACGGAAGATATTGAGAATACGCTCAATCTATCCGAACTCAATTCTGTGCTTTGTGTCCCCATCGTCAACGGTTCACAAATAACGGGAGCTATTTATGTAGACTCGATCAAAGAGACGTGTGGATTTCGGAAGGAAGACCTTAGTCTATTCACCGATATTGGCAGACGAACTGGCCTAGGTGTCGATACGGCAATGCTGCTTGCAGAAACATAAATGAAGGCAAAGCAAAATAGGGCCGAGAATAACACAGGTTTTTATACTCCTCTCCTCCCTCAAAAATCCTAAAGTTATTTCCTCGTTTAAAATCATACCCCAATTGTCTAAGAACTGGTTGCAAATTGTGACCAGTTCGACTAAACCACTAAGAGTCAAGAGCAGATTTAGCCCAAGGAATTTTTACCCTGTTGAATCCTTGCTTTGTTGAAGGCGTAGCGTGTCCAACCAGGTCCAGTTTCTAATAACTAATACTTGCCCCGTGAAATGCTAGCCCTGTTCAATGCGCAGCTTATTCAACTGGGGCGAAGCCTATTTCACTGGGGACGTATAACGAATAACCATCATCTCTGGGGCTTGACCCCTTTTCTTACCATCAGCGAGGAAACAGATGAAAATTTTCATCACCGGAGCTACAGGATTTATCGGAACGCACTTAGTTAGGAGGCTTGCCCAGAGTGATCATGAATTGCACTGTTTTGTCAGGGAAACCAGCCACTTCGAGGAGCTGGAAAGACTGGGCGTCATGATGGTCAAAGGAGATGTGACCCGCAAGGATTCGATTCTGGCGGGTATGAAAGGCTGCGACTGGGTGATGCACTTGGCCAATCTCTATTCCATGTGGGAGCCAGACAAGAAGCTCTATACCGAAATCAACATCAAAGGGAACCAGAATGTTATGGAGTCTGCCCTGGAAACGGGTGTTGCTAAAGTGGTTCATGTGAGCACGACCGGCATCTATGGCAAGCCGGAAGAGTCCCCATTCACGGAAGAGACGCCAGTGGGCCCGGTGCGCTTTAACGAGTACACCCGGACCAAGTACGAAGGCGACCTCATTGCGTGGGAGCTTCATGAGAAAAAGGGACTGCCACTCGTGGTCGTATATCCTACGGGTGTCCTTGGGCCCCATGACCCCAAATTCACAGGTGAACTCATTAAAAGCCTGATCCAGAAGAAGGCGCCAGCCAGGGCATTTGAGGAGGCTGTCTTCACGTTTGTGCATGTGAGAGATGTGGCTGAGGTTATCGTCAGAGCAGCGGAGAAGGAAAACAACATTGGTGAGAAATACATGGCGGGTAAGTACCAAATATCCATGAAGGAAATGTACGAACTGATCAGCGAAATCTCTGGCGTTCCCGCTCCCAAGTTAAGGCTTCCTGATTCTGTGGTCCTCTTCAACGCCAGGCTCCTGACATGGCTGGCCGATATAATAAAGAAACCCCCCATGTGGGGAATGTCTTTTGATGGAATGAGGTTTGCGAGGCAGGGCTCTAGAAGCG
>JASFIT010000142.1:0-10133 GCA_050122535.1 Desulfobacteraceae bacterium
CCCTCCGCCGATGAGGTCCGAAAGCGAATGGAGGCCGAAACGGGTATCCAGCGCACTGCTTTTGACACCAGGGAGATTACGGCCTGGGACAGTGGTCTGGTCATCTTCCTGAAAAAGATTGTTAACCAATGCACCCAGCAGGGTATTCAGGTTGATGAGGCGGGTCTGCCGGAGGGGGTTGAACGGCTCCTGGACCTCGCCTCCGCGGTCCCTGAAAAGAAAGATGCCCGGAAAGTAGCTGCACGACAGCCGTTTCTTGCAACAATTGGCGAAAACACAATGGCCTTCGTAGAGTCGGCCTATGAAATGCTTGGGTTCATTGGGGAAGCCTCTGTGGCCTTTGGCAAACTCCTCATAGGCAAGGCGCGCTTCCGCCGTTCTGACCTCACCCTGACTATTCAGCAGTGTGGTGTACAAGCCCTGCCCATCGTCTCTCTCATTAGCCTGTTGGTAGGCCTGATTCTCGCCTTTGTGGGCGCTGTGCAGCTCAAAATATTCGGGGCCCAAATCTATGTGGCAAGCATAGTGGGCATTGCCATGGTCCGCGTGATGGGGGCCATCATGACCGGCATTATTATGGCAGGACGCACTGGAGCTGCCTTTGCTGCGGAACTGGGAACCATGACGGTGAACGAAGAGATCGATGCGCTGAAGACCCTAGGTGTCTCACCCATGGAATTTCTCGTCTTACCGCGGATGCTTGCTCTTATGTTGATGATGCCGCTTCTCTGTCTTTATGCAGACCTTATGGGCGTCCTGGGCGGTTTTATTGTGGGCGTCGGCATGCTGGATCTGGGTGTGATGGAGTACTACAACCAGACAAAGGCATCCGTGAGTTTGAACAACGTGTGGATAGGGCTCTTTCACAGCGCCATATTCGGTGTGCTGGTGGCCCTTTCTGGTTGCCTGAGAGGGATGCAGTGCGGCCGCAGCGCCTCTGCGGTGGGAGATGCGGCCACGTCGGCGGTGGTGACCGGAATTGTAAGCATTATCGTAGCCACTGCAATCATAACGGTCATATGCAACGTGTTGGGGATTTGAAATGAACCATCCGCCTTTCCATCCTCACTAGCAGGCTACTGCGGAGGACGGGTGCCAACGCTATGGCCGGACGAGCTGGGGTGGTGGGGCTGAAGAAGTGTCTAAAATTACAAGTGACCCGCCTTCGCCTGTTCGCCTGGAATACTCGAGCGTGCCCAGACAGTGCGAGATGAACGGCCAGAAAGAGTCGCTCAAAAATGGCTATGGAGGGTAAGCTAAAGTGCCTAAAGTCAATAATGCAAAAACTGATAATCCTCTGATCTCTCGTAAAGAATATCGAATAACGAATAAGGAACACTGAATGAGGAAGTGAGGGAAGAAGAAAGGCCGGCAAGAAATTCATGAAGTTGATCATTGCTCTTCCAACATCAAACTCTGAACCTGGAACCCGCACAGTCAGGAGACTATTGAGCAAGAATGAATGAAAAACAAGCACATATAAAAATTCGGGACTTGACCATGGCTTACGGTGATTTTGTGCTCATGCGAGACCTTGACTTCACGGTCAACCGCGGTGACGTGTTTATCATTATGGGCGGGAGCGGTTGCGGCAAGAGTACGCTGATGAAGATTATGGTGGGGCTCAAATCACCGGCCAAGGGACTGGTATTTTACGGGGATGTGAACTTCTGGGAGTCTGAGCTGGAAGAACGGGACCGCTTGATGAGACAGATGGGCATACTCTATCAGAGTGGTGCCTTGTGGAGTTCCATGACACTGGCAGAGAACATAGCCCTTCCCCTGGAGCAGTATACCGAATTAAGGCACGGCCAAATACGGGAGCTCGCCTCATACAAGCTTTCCCTGGTAGGGCTGGCGGGTTTTGAAGACTTCTATCCCTCAGAGATTAGCGGGGGAATGAGGAAGCGCGCAGGTCTAGCCAGGGCCATGGCACTCGATCCCGACATCCTATTTTTCGATGAGCCCTCAGCCGGCCTTGATCCGATCAGTGCGCACCTGCTGGATGAACTGATCCTGGAGCTCCGGGAGAGCCTTGGAACCACGGTGGTGGTGGTGACGCACGAACTGGCGAGCATATTCGCCATTGGAAACAACTCCGTCTTTCTGGATGCAGAGACAAGGACCATGACTGCAGGGGGTGATCCCAAAAAGCTCCGCGACGAGTCACCGGACCCGAAGGTGCGGAGTTTTCTTACGAGAGGAGAAGCTCACTGATTTTTTTGATTGTTGATTGACGATTTTCGATTGAATAGGTTTTTGGACTGTACAAAAGGCCGTTGACGGATGCAAATGGCAAGCGAGGATGCATAGATCATGGCTAAGCAGACAAGTAAGACCTTGATTGGTGGTTTTGTGGTGGGTGCGGTGGCTCTGATTGTGGCTGGTGTTCTCATCTTTGGTTCCGGCCAATTTTTTGAAGAGCGCAACAAATATCTGCTCTTTTTTCGGGGTTCCCTGAAGGGTCTGAGCGTTGGCGCCCCTGTCCTGTTACAGGGCGTCCAAGTAGGTTCGGTCACCGACATTTCCTTAGAAGCCGATACAGAGGACATGACTCTGCAAATCCCCGTGACCATAGAAATACATTCTAAAAAGTTTAAAATTGTACGCGGAAAAAGGCGGTCTGATCCTTATGAAAGCCTTTCCTTACTGATTGAGCGCGGCCTGAGAGCCCAACTCCAGTTACAAAGCTTTGTAACGGGCCAGTTAATGATTGGGCTCGATTTCTATCCTGACACACCGGTCCGGCTGGTTGGAATTGACACGGATTACCCAGAGGTTCCCACGATTCCCACGCCGCTTGAAACACTCTCCAAGACTTTTCGGGATCTTCCTCTTGAGGAACTTGTGAACCGAGTGATGTCCGCCGTGAAGGGCATCGAAGAACTTGTTAATTCGCCCGACTTGTTGGGAAGTATAAGTTCCCTGCATTTGGCCTTGGAAGACGCCCGAAAACTGATCGGGAATATTGACAGCCAGATTGAACCCATGGCAACTGGCATCGATACGACTGTGAAAGATTATGGAAAGCTTGCGCGCAACGTGGATAGCCGACTCAAACCCTTGCTCTCCAATGTCAATAAAACATCGAAAGACTGGCGGAAGCTCGCCCGGGATTTAGATGGGGAAATCAAGCCGCTATCAACCCGTATCGATGAGACCCTGGAATCGGCTAAAGAGGCCTTAGAACAGGCGGAGAAGACCCTTGCCGTGGCGGAAGCCGATCTGTCGGAGGATTCGCCGACCATGTATGAACTGAACAATGCTCTGAGAGAGATTTCTGCCATGGCCCGGTCCATTCGTCAGCTGGCCGATTACCTCAAAAGACACCCGGAGGCCCTGCTTTCGGGGAAAGGCGAAGGTGGAGGGAAATAAGATGCTAAATTCGCATATCTTTAGGCTTACACTGGTCACACTTGCCCTTTCTCTGATGATTCTTGATGGATGCAGAGGGACCTCTGAAAACGCCAGGTTTTACAAATTGAGCTCCATTGTGAGCTTGGATGAAGCAACAAAGCCGGCTGGCAAAGCAGTGGCCATTGGAATCGGACCCATTAAGTTTCCGGACCACCTGGACCGTCCAGAGATTGTGACCCGTACCAGTCGCAATGCCCTTCAAATCGGAGACTTTGATCGGTGGGCGGGGTCTCTCCGGGAGGACTTCTCTCGGGTCCTGACGGAGAATCTTTCTATTCTCCTTTCCTCGGATTACGTCTTCGTCTTCCCATGGGGGAAGACGACTCCCATAGACTACCAGGTGAAGGTGGAGGTTTCGCGATTCGACGGTGAGCTTGGTAAAAGTGCCACGTTGATCGCACGCTGGACCGTTTTGGAGAGCGGTGAAAAGAAGACGTTAAAGTCTGTTCGAAGGTCCAGCATTACGAAGCCCGTTGACGGCAAAAGCTATGAGGCCATGGTGGCTGCCCTGAGCAGCACTGTTGAAGATCTGAGCCGCGAGATCTTTGAAACCATAAAGACCCTTCCCCAAAACGGGAAGTAGGGTAGGACCATTAGCCCTTCATGACCAAGCGCAAAAAAATATTCCGCATTTTTATTATGGGTGTGGGCGCCTTTCTTCTCCTCCTATTCATAGCCATGCTCCTTGCTCCCAGACTTATTAATCTTGAACCGATTAGAGAAAAGTTCCTGGCCACTGCTTCCGAAAAGGTGGGAGGCGAAGTGAGATTCCAGAAGGTGGATCTTTCATTTTTTCCACTCCCTCATGCGGTGGTTCAGCAGGCAAGTATCTCCATACCCGATAAAGCCAGCGGGACTCTGGAGTCGTTGGCTGTCTACGTCAAAATAATTCCTCTATTTAAGGGCAAGTTGCAGATCACAGAGGTTCAAGCCGAATCACCGGAATTTAAGGTTGTGCTTCCGAAAAAAGCGGAGAAAAAGCCGGAGGAAGAAGTCCCCTCACTTTCGCTCGGCCTCCCCGCCTTCGCGGGACAGATTCTGGTACCTTTAAAATTGGAGGTTCCCAACCTGGAAGTGGAAATCAAGAACGGCAGGTTGGAACTTTCCCAGGATGACCAACCTCTATTCTTTTTCCAGGACATAGACGCGCGCGTTGTCCTTCCCCCAGAAGGATTCCTCGTTCAACTCCAATGCGCTTCCAATCTGTGGGAAAAGATGGGGGTAAAGTCGACCCTCAATGCGACTGATTACAAAGGTAAGGTACGCATTGAGTTAAACAACTTCCAACCCCACAGGCTAACAAGTCAACTTTCTGAAGATTCTCCTCTAAAGCTGGCAGATTCGTCCATAAACATGAGCGTTGATCTCAATGTAAATGGACTGAATAACCTGCAAGCTGAAGTCCAAGGCTCTATCCCTTTCCTATCTTTTCAAAATGGAAACAAAAAAATGGCCATAAAGGGAAAAAGCCTGAAAAGCCTTTTCAGCTTAAATGAGAATGAAATCAAGATCTCCCTTGATGAGCTGAACCTAGAATATCCAAAGGCGCATTTATCGGGAGGCTTTCTGTCGAGTAGGCGCACGCCAAGGGTCAAAGTGGAATTGGAAGCCCGAGATGTGGATTTGCATACGGTTCGTGAAGTGGCACTCGCATTTGCAGGGGATATTTCGGACGTTCAGGAGATTTTCGGAATTGTGAGGGGGGGAAGAGTACCGCTAATCACTGTCAAATCTGAAGGTAGTACGTATGATCAGTTGGAAGACATCAAAAATATCCTTATCAAAGGCCATATCATCGAAGGAAAAATCATGGTCCCCGAGGTGAACTTGGATCTGGAGGACGTGAAAGGGGACGCGCTTATTTCAGAGGGCGTGCTGTATGGAGAGGAATTAGAAGCACGCCTGGGGAACTCTTGGGGGCGCAAAGGGAAATTGAAACTGGGTCTTGCTGACGATGATTCGTTTCATCTGGATATTGGTGTGCGGGGGAATCTGCCAGAACTCCCACCCATTATGCAGCTCTTAATTAAGGATAAGTTTTTTCAGGAAGAGATGAGCCGAATAGAAGACCTTAAAGGGAATGCGACGGGGAGGTTGGTCCTGGGTGAAAGCACCAAAGCGGTCAAAGTGCGGGTCGATGCATCGGAAATCAATTTGTCGGCCAAGTATAGGAGGGTGCCCTTTCCTATAAAAATAAGCGGAGGGAATTTCTATTATGACGGGACGAAAATCGGTGTGAAAGGCTTGAGAGGCAAGCTGGGAAATACCTCCTTGAATCAGCTTTCTGCCAGTTTGGACCTGGAAAAAGAACTTTACCTGAATGTCAAATCCGCAGACATCGATTTCTCTGATGAGGAGATCGTAACTTGGCTTAAGTCTATTGAAGACTCTCCCGTCCGTCTTGAAAACATAAAGAGTGTGAAAGGTAATTCCCGGGTCACCGCATTGGAATTGAAAGGCCCCCTATTAAGCCCTGGAAAGTGGCAGATTAAAACCGCTTATGAGCCCAGGGGTACTGTCCTCGACACCACGCTCCTGCCAGGTCCCTTAGAAATCACCAAAGGCAAATTTAAAGGCTCTGTTGATCCTAAGACGCAGGAGCTTTCTTTCAGAGACGTTCAAATTCGTATGCTGGATGCCTCGATGACTGTCTCCGGTTCCTCGTATGATTACTTAATTAAGGGCCTCAACAACATAAATCTCAGCCTGGCTGGAGTTATAGGGCCTGAATCCAACCGGTGGGTCGCAAGCCTTCTTCAGATTCCACCCCAACTTGTGCTGCGCACTCCTTTTTCCATCTCAAAAGGCCAACTGCGCTGGAAGAAGGATGCCGAGACATCATTAAAGGCAGATCTCGTTGTGTCAGGCGGGGCAAGTATCTCTACGGATATTCTTTATAGTCCCGAGGAGATAAAAACCAAGAATCTCATCAGGGATGAGGTCTCGCAGGCTTCTTCAACTTTCCGTCTCAAAAGAAGGGAGTTGGGTCTCGAATTTAATGGTCATTTGAAAAAAGAGACCCTTAATAATCTATTTGTCAAAAACGGGTTCTTTCACGGCTGGTTAGAGGGAGATTTTCGGGCGTACATCTCTATGGATCACCCCATGAAATCCATGGCGCAAGGGCACCTGATGGGGGAAGATCTCATATTTCCACGGGAGCTTAGGATACCACTGGAAGTAGATAAAATATCTTTGAAAGCGGAGGAAAGACATGTGGACGTGGAGCGGGCCGTGCTCGTATCAGGTAGCCAGCAGATGGATCTGAAAGGAAGCCTGGATTTTTCTCCACCTGGGTTGGTCTTAGATATGGACGTCAAATCCAATGGAATGAGCTGGACGGATATAGAAGGCCTTTTGGGCGAAGGCAATAAAGAGAATGAATTAGCAAAGGGAAAAGCATCCTGGGACTTGCCCATACAGGGGACCGTAAAATTGAAGTCAGAATACTTCAACTACGAGCGCTTTACCTGGTTCCCTTTCCATGCAGATATCACCTTTGCCCAGAATGAAATAGACGTTAAAGTCGTCCAAGCCAAATTGTGCCACATTGCGACGCCAGGGTCTGTGAAGATTACCCCACAGGATGTATCCTTGGATTTTGATTTCGCTTCAAGCGATCAGGAATTAAATCCTAGTCTCCTTTGCATGTCAGGGCAAAGCTCGGATTATACAGGTCGATTTGACTTAATCGGTAAGATCAAAGCCCGGGCAAAGGAGGATAAACTGCTCGAGGCCCTCAATGGAAATCTGGAATTCACTGCCAGAGATGGGCGAATTAGGCGCTCTGTGCCGCTGCAGAGGGCTTTCGCCTATCTCAATCTCACGAAGTCGCTGAGGGGGCAACTCCCTGACATGACTAGAGACGAATTCATATACAATTCTATAACAGCCAAGGCAACCTTCCAGGATGGCAAAGCCATTTTTGATGAGGCCATCATTGACAGTCCCTCCATGGAAATAATTTGTCAGGGTTATATGGATTACATCAGGAATGAGATTGATCTCCTGATTCTGGTGGCCCCTTTCAAAACCGTAGATTGGGTGGTTAAGAAGATTCCCTTGGTACGCCGAGTCCTTCAGGGTACGCTTATCGCTGTGCCCGTCAAAGTCAGCGGTGATCTTTCAGATCCAAAGGTTTCACCCATGTCTGCATCGGCCATTGGTTCGAGCTTGTTGGACATTGTAAAAAGGACTGTGGAACTTCCTTTTGAAATCATGGAGGTCGAGCTCACCGGAGGCGCTGAAAACATACCAATTGAACCGAATTAAACCAGAAAGTAAAGCAAGTATACCTCCTGGATGCATACCCGTTGCGGAGCGCAGCTCACACGTGTTATAAAGGAGCGCGCAAACTCATAGTAGATATTCGCAAAGGAGAAGAGTACATGAATGAGGGAACGATGGGATGTATGGTCATTAGATACATCAACGGAAACGAGCAGAGGTTTGAGTTTGAACGCCAGGAAGAGGCCCTTAACATTGCCAGTCAAATTAAGGAATTGCTAAGCGCCAACCAGTTGATCCTTGAACTGGAGGACAAACTTCTGGTCATACCCTTTCAAAATGTGGAGTATATTGAAGTGGCCCCCTCTCCGGAGAAGCTACCGTCGAATGCCATAAGGAATGTGCGCCTCATCCCACATTGAGAGGCGAGTGACATATCGTATTTGTAGTGGCCTGATGGAAGGGCGAACAGACAAAGCAACGGAGACCTTTTAACATTCTGAAGACGCGCCAGGAAGAAGTGATGAGACCGCCAAATATATTTTTAATAGCGTTTCTGACCTGTGCCGTATCGCTTTTCGCCTGCGCCAAGAAGCGGCCGGTGCTTTATCCCAATTACCATCTCCAAAACGTGGGAAACGAACAGGCCCAAGCCGACATCGATGAGTGCATCCGTTTTGCTGAAGATCAGGGTGTCACGTCAAGCGCTGAAGAAAAGGTGGCAAAGGAGACGGCAAAGGGTGCCGCAGTTGGAGGTGCGGTGGGGGCTGGCGTGGGAGCTGTTGTAGGGGGTACCGGGCGCAAAGCAGCAGCGGGCGCCGCAGGAGGAGGTGCAGGGGGTTTTACCCGGGGCGTCTTTCGTTCGGGCGATCCAGACCCCGTATTTGCCCGGTTTGTTGAAAAATGTCTTCGTGACAAGGGATATGTGCCGGTGGGCTGGAAGTAGTAGCTCGTTTTCTGTTGGGCTGTCTGTCTTGTTCTGAAGACCTCATATGTCTTCAAAAGCTTGACAAAGTATTTCAAATGGGGTATAAGAGTAGCATGAAACTGAAGACATCGATCACACTTTCGGAAGATATTCTTCAGGCCATAGATAAGATTCTAGGAGGATCGAGAAATCGCTCCGCATTCATAGAGGCCGCCCTAAGAGAGTATTTAGCCCGAAGAGCAAGAAAACTTCGCGACCGCAAGGACTTAGAAATTATCAATAAATATTCTAACCGCCTCAACCGAGAAGCTGAAGATGTCCTCTCTTACCAGGTGGAGCTGTGAAACGGGGCGACTTGTATCGGGTTCACAAACCATCATCTCGTGATCCAAAAAGGTCGAGAGTATTCGTTGTTGTATCCCGCCAAATCCTCATTGACTCTCGTTTCTCTACCGTGATATGCGCTCCCATTTATAGCCGTTATGATATGCTATCCACACAGGTCCCGATAGGCGTTGAAGAAGGGCTTAAACGTGACAGCAGCATCCATTGTGATGAACTGGTAAGTCTGCCTAAGTCCATCCTGACAAATTTCGTCGGGTCTCTGTCGGATAACAAAGTCCTAGAGCTAAACCAGGCCTTGAAGTTAGCTCTAGATTTGGATCAATAACTTGTGGAGCCGCGCTCTTCAGTGAAAAGGAGTGTGTCAGCACTTTGAAGTTTTTGTACTGAACGTACCTGTCCAGGAAGTGAGGTAAAGGTATGAAGATTAATTGTCGTGTCGCCCTTGAGATAAGCTTCATCCTTTCTCTTGCGGCTGCCTTTGGATGTGGCCCTGAACAACAAGTGCAACCCCCTGAGCCTATCCAATATGCAGAACCTGTTTGTCTCAAAGGAACCGTCCAGTACCGTCTTCCAGAAGAGTCCAAACTCGCCCCTTTCGCCAATGTTAAAGTCAGCGCTTGGCGTCACAATGAAACAGAAAAGCCCTTTGCAGAAGCCACGGCAAATGCAGCAGGAAAATATTGTCTCGAGGTCCCTTTAGGGGACTATGGCGTAGACATTAGGGTATGGGGGATGGTGAACCTACGGAACAAGAGCTACACCTGCACCGCTTCGGAGGATGACATCAAACTGGGAAAGACCACAAAGAAATGTGGAGAGGATTGCATTACCGTAGATCTAGTAGCGAGCTGCAGTGAATTTAAACCGACTCGCCGTTTAGGCAAATAATGAAAACACTAGCACAATTTCCCATCCCTCTTTGGTGAAGCTCCCCGCCCAAAAGGGTTACACCTATCATGTTCATCCTCGAAACGATTTCTTCCCTCTGAAGTGACTATGCCGTAATTCGTCATCCCGGCCAAGTCTCGCGGAGCGGAATGCGAGCCGGGATCCAGAAGAATCTTGTTTTCCGCAACTTTCCTGGATTCCGGGTCTCGCCCAACCCTGTGCCGAGTAGGGGCCAGGCTTGAGGGCTCGCCCGGAATGACGGTTTTGACGAATGGCGACGCAGTCTCTCCCCCTTTTTACCCCTTCATCGCCCCTGCAGTCAGCCCCC
>JASFIT010000143.1:0-10044 GCA_050122535.1 Desulfobacteraceae bacterium
AAAGGGTAAATGAGACTTATTCAATATTGTCTCTCAATTTATTGAGAAACTTCTCCATTTCTTCGTAATCCCTGCCTCTAATAATATGCGTCAGGTATGCTAATTGCGAATTGATTTCCTCTATCTGCCTAACTGTATTTGGATTGAACATGACCTCCGCCAGGAGATGATCATCCTCTGAAAGGAGCCCTTTCGCAATACGCAGGTGCTTTCTGAACGTGGTACCTGGTGCCTCCTGTTTCTTCATGCAAGCAGCAAACACCATTGATGAAGCAAAGGGAACTGAAAGGGAATAAGCAATGGTTTTGTCGTGTTCTTCAAATGTGTACTCATAGACATGGAGATTGACGCCTTTGTAGAAATTTCTGAAGAACTCTTTACCTTCCCTCTCAGACTCTTTGATAATGATCGCATTCTCATCACGAAGGTCCCTAATGTTGGCGAAGGTGGGGCCGAACATGGGATGGGTGGATACAAATCTTTTGCCAAGATTTTTATAGTAATCATGTATGCCCGTTTTTACCGATGCAATATCTGAAAGAATGCAATCCTCAGGTATATAGGGAAGGACGTCGCTAAATGCCTTATAGACATTGGGAAGGCTTACGGCGTTAATCAGAAGCTCAGGCTCAAAACCCTTAACCTCCTTAAGTTCAAGGAGTCTTTTTACGTTGAAAAAGTATTTGAGCTTTCTTCTGTCCGTATCATAAACCGCTACATCATGGTCGAGACAGAACTCCTCCACAAGCCAGGCACCCATGTGCCCAGCACCCATAATACATATCCTCATGACACTTTCCACTCCTTGTAACAGCCTATCAATTTGAAATGGGTCGTAACCCCTTTTACCTTTTTGAGTGCCTCTACAACATTTTCATCCTTGGTCGCGCCCATAAAATCCACAAAAAACGCGTAGTTCCCTGGCTCGCTTGGTACGGACTCTATTCTTGTCAAATTAATATTTCCCCTTGCAAACTCTTCAAGGACACGGAAAAGCGTGCCCGCCTTGTGCTCTGTAGAAAAAACCACGGAGCATTTATCCCCTTCTTCCTGGTTCTGCTCCTTGGAAACCACCAGGAACCTTGTCATATTTCTCTCAAGGTCCTCTATATCCTCTTTGATAGTTTCAAGGTGATAGAGCTCTGCACAAAGCCTACTCGCAATGGCGGCAGACCCTTTTGGTCTTTCCTCCGCCAGCATTCTTGCCGCACCCGCCGTATCATAATACTGCACAGGATCCAATTTGTTCCTTGAAAGAAATTGACGGGACTGTGCGAGGGCCTGGGGATGAGAGTATACGGTACGGATCTCCCTGTGGTCCGTTCCGGGCAGTGCAAGCAGACAGAGGTGAATAGGAAGTTCGACGGCCCCCACCACATTGAGATCCGTGTTGATGAGCAAGTGGTTCACTTGCTCTACAGAACCGCCAAGTGTGTTTTCCACGGGAACGATACCATAGTCATAGAGACCGGATTTGACCCCTTCAAACACTTCGGCAAACTGACTGCATGGCACAGGCACAAGTTCCCTGTTCCACGCCCTTGATGCCACGTCACCATACGCGCCATGTTCGCCCTGGAATGCAATGAGTTTGTAATCCCTCTGCTGAAGCGCTTTGCTCTCCTTAATAATCTCCGTATAGACCTTCTCAATGAACTCCGCGTTGATCAGTCCTGTTAAGTTCTGTCTTATCCTTTCAAAGACCTCCTTCTCCCTTTGCTTGTCCTCAATCTGGGATTTGAACTTCTTGGTCATGAGGACCTGTTCCATCCTGTCATTTAAGAGTTTCAGAATCTTCGAATCGATGAAGTCGATCTTTCTTCTAATCTCCATCAAACTCATATTGCACCTCCTCGCCGCGCCGCTATGAATAACCACAGAGATACCCGCCAAAGCGCAATGGTGGGTAAAATGCCACCCTACGTGTAGGGTTGGGTTTTAAACCCGACCGATTGCCAAAGGATCGGTTGGCTAATTATGACTTGCTATTCAGAATAATCGTGCCAACACTTTGAACATAACTAAATCATTTCACTGACCAGGTTCTCCAGCTCTTTCACGGATATCTTTTCCACAACCGCTTTGCCTATGCCCTGAAGCAGCACGAAATTTATCTCCTCTCCTTCCCTCTTTTTGTCCTTTCTCACCGCGTCAAGCAGTCTCTTCCCATTAAATTGAACTCTGGTGGGGAGCTGGAATTTATTGAGTAACGCCTCGATCCTCTCTTTCTCCCCTGTACTCAGGTACCCCTTTTTTGCAGAAAGGTTTGAAGCAGCCATCATCCCTACACTGATGGCCTCTCCATGAGGAGCACCTGTGGTCTTTTCAAGGGCATGTCCCAGTGTGTGGCCAAAATTGAGTTTCCTCCGCTCCCCCTCTTCCTTTTCATCCTTGTTCACAATCGATGACTTTATGAGGACCGAATCATATACAACCTTCTCTATCGCCTCCGCATTCAGCTGGAGCACTCTTTGGTAGTGTTTTTCAAGATATGAAAACAGATCAGCGTCGCCCATGGCGGCGTGCTTTACCACCTCGGCTAAACCGCATAAGATCTCTTTCTCTGGCAGAGTCTTCAGGAGTTTCATGTCACAGATTACAAATTCAGGCTGGTTAAAGACGCCCACCATATTTTTGTATCCCTCAAAATTCACCCCATTCTTCCCCCCAACACTCCCATCCACCTGGGATAAAAGCGTTGAAGCAACAAAACCGAACCGCACCCCGCGCAGATAGGTTGATGCAATAAATCCGGCAATATCGCAGACGATACCTCCACCGATCCCTACAATAAAAGAGGACCGGTCCACTTCGAACCCCACCAGCTTTCCATATATCGTCTTGACCGTGTCCAGGTTTTTTATCTTTTCACCCATACCGATTTCTATGATTTCATAGGGTGGAAAGTCTTTCCCATAGAGGCGCCTCACGTTGTTATCTGTAATGATCACCACTTGTTCCGAAGCAATATACTTTTGGAAGTTTTGAAGACCCTCACCGATCAGTATGTTTGAATCACCCGTGCTGCCATGAATTTTTAGGCTCTTCACGCTATCTGCTCCTGATTCTCTTTTTTCCATTCTGGCCTATCCCATTCATATGGGAACGCAGCGATAACAACTTCTCCATCAGGCCTGCAAACATATCCGGTGGCATGGCCTGATCTGCATCGCAGATGGCCTCCTGAGGATTGTGGTGCACTTCAATCATGACGCCATCGGCGCCTGCCGCCATGGCAGCAAGGCTCATGGATTCAATGAGGCTTAGCCTACCCGTTCCATGAGAAGGATCAACAATGATGGGAAGATGGGAAACCTCCTTAACAGAGGGGACGATGCTCAGATCTAAGGTGTTCCGGGTGTAAGTTTCAAAGGTCCTTATGCCTCTTTCACAAAGAATGACGTTCGGATTTCCCTCTGAAAGCACGTACTCCGCACAATTGAGCCATTCCTGTAAGGTTGAATACATTCCTCTTTTCAAAAGCACAGGCTTCTGCACTTTCCCAACCTCTTTGAGGAGAGAGAAGTTTTGCATGTTTCTGGTACCGATTTGCAGGACGTCTGCATATTCGCCAATCCAGGAGACATCTCGAGGATCCGTCACCTCAGTTACCACGGGGAGCCCTGTCTCTTTTTTCGCCTTTTCAAGGATTTTTAGTCCCATGAGGCCCAGTCCCTGAAAGTCATAGGGTGAAGTTCTCGGTTTGAAGGCGCCGCCTCTGAGCATATTGGCACCTGCCTCCTTCACCCTCTGGGCTGTTTTTATGGTTTGTTCCTCATTTTCCACACTGCAGGGGCCGGCTATCACCACAAATTGCTCACCGATTTTCACATTCTCCACGGTGACGATTGTCCGCCTGTCTTCCTCTCCGTTTAATGAGGTAAGTTTCAGATTATTCATTGGCTCCTTACTCCCTCCTTGTTTTCACACGCATCCATCAACAAGACCGTC
Source organism: Desulfobacteraceae bacterium (assembly GCA_050122535.1). Taxonomy (GTDB): domain Bacteria; phylum Desulfobacterota; class DSM-4660; order Desulfatiglandales; family HGW-15; genus JASFEQ01. The sequence goes on from JASFIT010000143.1 coordinate 3,952, forward strand.
GAAAAATAGGCCTCCTAGAGGCTGATGGAAAATGTCCGACTGCAAGGCTTCCGAAACTGAAGACCCGCCCGCAGGGTGGGGAGTCCAAGCGAAGCGCGGACAAATCCCGAGGAATGAGGCGTACCGAAAAGTACGCCGCAGTGACGAGGGATGAGGGTAACGCACCCCTTCGACTTTGCTCAGGGCCATGAGCTTGTCGAATGGCAGATGGGCGTTTCCCGACAGCCTCACCAAATAGGACTGCTCGTGAACACATAGCTTTCGATAGGCTCCTCCTTGAGAACCTCCATGGCCTTGGGCACGGAAACGCCTTTGTGCACGATTTGCCCAATGGCCTTGATCATATTTCCCGGTTTCTTATACTGGAAGATGTTCCTGCCTGCAGACACACCGCAGGCCCCAGCCTTCATCACACTATGGACCATCTCCAGGAACTCCTTTTCCCTTGCCCTTTTTTCTCCCCCAATAGAGACCAGGGGAACAGGGCACACAGAGACCACCTCCTTGAATGACTCTCCTGATCCACTATAGGGTATACGTACCAAGTCTGCGCCCATTTCGGCCCCGACTCTGGCGGCCCGCATCAGGTTTCTTAACTGTTTATCTTTGTCTGTCACCCTACCCGGGTCCATCAATGCATAGAATGGCATACCCCATTTGAAGGCATCTCGAGACACCTCGCCCAGCAGTTTCAACATGCTCCCTTCATCCGGTCCTCCCACATCCACCCTGACAGATACCGCATCTGCCCCAATGGTGACGGCTTCTTCCACGTCAGTAACGAGCGTCTGTTTTCCGTTTTCCAAAGTGGCGGTCAGGTGGAGGATTAAACCAATGTCTTTCCCACTGTGACGGTGTCCAGCTGCCACAATCCCTTTATGAAGAATAACTGCGTTGGCGCCGCCAAGTGAGACCACGTCCACGGTGTTCTTGATATCTTTGATGCCCTCTATGGGCCCCATGCCCACACCATGTATCAGGGGCACCATGACGGTTTTCCTGGTATTCCGGTCCATGACCCTTTCCATACGAATCTTTTTCCCTAACATCTCATCTCCTCCTCTTAGATCAATAGGTATAATATCGAACAAATAAACAATTGTGGCCGAGAGGACCCGGCTTTGTTTGAGCCCTATAGGCGCTCATCGGATGAGGTTACGGCCTTTTTCGAAAGGCCGTAGCTCAAGAAAAATACCACCGGACTTTGCCGTGACCCAATATTTTGAGGTTTGCGCCTTTGAGCCCCTGGACATCTCCCATCAAGTTGTTAAACCTCGAAATAGTGGGGCACCGCCCCCTCACACAATAGATACGGCCTTGAGAAAAGGGGCGTGGCCTCAGAAGCCCAAAAGGCAGTTCCTTTGCGAGAGAGCGTCCTAAAATATCCTTTCATGAGCCGAGATAACTCGCTCATGTCACCGCCTTTGTTCGCAAATAGTGATCGGCCAGGACGATCCTGACCATGGCTTCAAGCACGGGAATGATCCGTGGGATAGAGGAGATGTCGTGCCTTCCACCGAATTTCAGCTTGGATGCCTGTCCTTCTCTGTCAACCGTATTCTGTTCCCGGCTGATGGAAGGAATCGGCTTCATAGCTGCCCTCAAGACAATCTCCTCTCCACTGGAGATGCCACCAAGAATCCCACCAGCCCGATTTGAAGCAAATCCTTCCTCAGTCATGGGATCATTATTTTCTGAGCCTTTGAACCTTGCCGCTGCAAAGCCTGCCCCTATTTCTACGCCCTTAACCGTACCTACGGACATAACCGCCTTTGCAAGATCTGCATCCAGTTTGTCAAAGACAGGCTCACCAAGGCCTGCGGGGCAACCTGTAACACGAACCTCCACAATGCCCCCGATGGAATCCCCTTCCTTCTTGGCCCGTGACAGGGTTTCTTCCATCTTCTCTGTCGCTTTCGCATCCGGGCAGTAAAGAGAGCTCTTCTCAACGGATTCTAAGTCAATGTTCGTCGCCCTGATACTGCCTAACTCAATGGTATAAGCCATAACCTTTATCCCGATCGGTTCCAGGATCTTTCCCGCCACGACTCCAGCGGCTACCCGAGCGGCGGTCTCTCTGGCAGAATATCTCCCGCCTCCTCTGAAATCGAAGTGCCCATATTTTTTGAAGTAAGTATAGTCCGCGTGCCCAGGGCGGAACAGCTGGCGCAAGATCTCATACGGTCTGCTGTCCGCATCCCGGTTACGGATGAAAAGGGTAATGGGCGTGCCTGTTGTCATTTCTTGGTACACGCCGGATAGAATCTCCACCTGATCCTCCTCCCTGCGTGGCGTGGAAAAAGAACATGTTCCTGGTCTTCGTCGCGCCATATCCTCAGCAAAGTCTTCCGTCGATAGACTGATTCTGGGAGGACATCCGTCAATAATCACACCCACTCCCTTACCATGTGATTCACCAAACGTGGTTACCCTGAATATTTCCCCAAATGAATTCCCGGCCATAATTCCTTCCTTAAGGTCATTCTGGTAAATTTTTGATAATCAGCTCTGCTGCGTCCTTTATGGAGAGGCTGCTGGTATCCACCACCAGGTCCCCAGCCCGCTCGTAAAACGGTTTCCGAATGCTCAAAACCTCCTTGATTTCCTCCAAAGGATCCGTTCCTGTTAAGGATGGTCTGATTCTCCCTGATCTTTGCTCTTTAGCCATCCTCTCTTTAAGAACTTCGGGTTTCCCCTTGAGCCAGACGACCCAACCATTTTGTTTCAGTTTTTTCACATTCTCATCATCCATCACGATCCCACCGCCTGTGGCGATGACCAGATTTTTTCTCCTTGAAACCTCCTTAACCAGCCTCTTTTCAGTCACCCGGAAATGGTCCCATCCCTTTGTGGAGATCATCGTCTCAATGGAGCGGCCCTCATTCTCCTCGATCAATGTGTCCGTATCTAGAAACTCCTTGCCCAGTTCCCTGGCAAGGGTCTTACCTACCACAGTTTTCCCACTGCATCTGTATCCTATAAGTACGATGTTCATTGCACGGATAACCCACTTTTCGCTTTACAGCGCCACAAAGGGATAATCACCCCATAAATAAAAAAAGCCGTGGGCTCTTTTGGGTGCCCACGGCTCTTAGAATTGCGAAAAGATAACGATCAATCCATGGGCAAACCCCTCCTAAAAAAGAAAAAATAAAAGCTCAGCCCGGATTGATTGTTTGTCATTTTTGCCCTTAATCCTTACTTTCCCAAGTTATTTCCAAACTTTTTAAATGGATTCCAAGCTTTTGTCAAGAAAAAATTTCCGCTCAAAGCACCTTTAACACCTCCAGCCATCCTGGCCGGTCAGCTTGGGCTCCCTGGATAGCGTTCTCAGATCCGAGAACTTTCACCAGACCTTCCTCTTTGACCTTGTCCAATGCCTCCGCAAAGGCGACAAAGTGACTGGCCGAGGTGCCCAGAACCTCCTCCCTCAACTGCTGTCGCTCTTCATCCGTTTCACCTGATAATTGGCGCACCATGGAAGTATATCCTTTCGCATCGGGCAGTATATATTGGTCCAGATCGCCGATGGTGCCGATAATGCTTTTCGTAAGTTCATCTTTATGGAGTTTCACGTCCCTCAAAAACCTGGCCGATTCATCAAATACCTCGAGGGTCTTGAGGAGATTTGGATCCCTATAGGAAACAAATGACAACACACCAGAGAGGCGGTCAAACGAGCAAAAGGCCCCGTATGCTCCTCCCTGTACTCGGACGCGTTCCCAAAGCCAGGCCGTTCGAAGATAGCGGCATATCACGTGGGCCGAACCATGAAAAGTATAACCCGACTGATAGATGTTAGTCCCTTTTCCCACGTAATTGACTTGAGCCGGAATGGTCATACCCTCAAAATCGGAAGGTGTTTCCGGAGACCACTCCCCATCTCTTGGATCCTTGGCCGGCAAATCATCCAGAAACGCATTGACTCGTGGCTGAAAATCCGACCACCCTGCCTCATCCAAAGTCACATTGACAAGCATGGCATTCCGGTTGAGAAGTATGTTCTGCATTTCCTCAAGGTGAGCAAGGACACCTGGCCAATCTTCGTCAACATCCTTTGCAAGTTTGCGCAAGAAGAAGAGGTAGCTTACCCCATTCATCTGTTCTGCCGCCCAGTCGGCTTCGTGGAAGTGCGCGCGCAGACGCAGGTTGACTATCTGATGCCCAGCAGGGACGAGTTTCTGTTCCTGCCTCGCCTTTGCCTCCAAGACCATTTGCCGGAAGCGTTCCTGGTTGTCCAGCCTTCCGGTTAGTAGCACATCTCTTATGATGCTCATCATTTCACTGGTCTGAGACTGCATCGCCTTGCCCCTCAGGAATAACCAGGCCGTTGCTTTTTCACCCTCTTTCACAACCGAGGTGAAAAAAGCGGGTCGGATTCCCCCTGTCTTGCGACCTATACGCTGTGTGAGGGTCACATAGTCCTCCTTTTCCGTGCCCATCTCCAATAGGGCCCGTCCAAAAAGGCGAACATAGGGGAGATATTTCTGAGGCAAGGTGTGAAGATTGAAACCCAGGTCAAGGTAGGCGATGGCGTTGGTGAAAAGATCATGATACAGAACAGGTGTCTTTTCCTGTTCCAAGGATGTCAAAGGGATAGTTTTGTTCTTCCTGTCTAGATCTTTGAGTCTCAGCGTGGGGATGGTTGCAAGGGCTTCCGGGGTATCTGGGGTTTCCTGCATGCGTTTTAACGCTTTGGTATTGGAGATCACCGCCTCAAAATCCCCCGAATTCATGGCATCGCGGGCCTGGGTCAGCCTTTGTTGTTCTGCAGTCTCTTCCTTTTCGGCCAGCCCTGATTCCGGCTTCAAGATGAGGGTCGTGCGGTGTGGATTTTTTAGAAGCATGCGATCAATCATCTCTTCAAAAAAGGTTTTCTTGGACGCGAGTTGAGATTTTACGGCATCTAGGGGGGCTTCGAAGGCAACCAGCGCAAGGGGATCTTTGTCGTACAACCAGGTGGTTAGCGCTCTTAACATGAGCGCCAGTCCCCGGGGAAAGTTCCCTGTGTTGTTCTCCCGGAGCGTGAATTCGATGGTATTCAAGGCAGCCTCAGTGGTGTGGGGATCTATGCCCTTTTTGACGAGACGGGTTAGGGTATCCAAGACAAGCTCCTCCACCTTATCCGCACCCTCGAAGGCAATTCCCTTGAGACCCGTGGAAAAATACATCTGGCGCAATTCACTCCCAAGTCCCTCCCCGGCAAGATCCTCTCCCAAGTTGGAGTCGATAAGGGCCTTGCGCAACGGAGAACCCGGCATTCCGAGAAGCACATACTCCAAGATATGAAATGCCAGGTTCTTTTCTCCATCTGCGGTCTCATCGAGCAACCAATTTAATGTAACCATACCCTTTGATCCATCCTCCCCGCTTGCAGCAAACGAACGGGTAAGCCGTCTTGGGCGGTCAAATGGTTTTTGTAGCTGGATGCCAGAATCAACTTCTAATCGCTCAAAGTTCTCAAGATATTGATTCATAAGTTCTAGACGCTTCTTAGAATCATCATCGCCGTAGAAATATACACGCGAATTGGAAGGGTGATAGTATTTCTCATGAAAGGCCTTGAATTGCTCATAAGTAAGACTCGGAATCTCTTCAGGGCGCCCACCTGAATCAAAACCATAGGTGTTATCAGGAAAAATGGACTGTTGGGAGTACTCTGCCAGGAGGCTGTCTGGAGATGAATAGACACCTTTCATCTCGCTGAAAACAACGCCTTTATAGGCGAGAGACTCCTCCGGTTTCTCCAGTTCAAAATGCCACCCCTCTTGCTGGAGTATAAAAGGCGTCAGGCGGGGATAAAAGACGGCGTCTAGATAGACGTCAATAAGATTGTAGAAATCCTGTACATTTTGACTGGCCACAGGATAGCAGGTTTTGTCAGGATAGGTCATAGCATTGAGAAAGGTCTGCAGTGAACTCTTCAATAGCTCCACAAAAGGTTCTTTGACCGGGTATTTTCTTGATCCACAGAGTACGGAGTGTTCCAGGATATGGGCCACGCCCGTTGAATCGGTGGGCGGCGTACGGAAGGTGATGCCAAAGACCTTGTTTTCATCGTCATTGATGAGAGATAATAACTCGGCGCCGGTG
>JASFIT010000144.1:0-9994 GCA_050122535.1 Desulfobacteraceae bacterium
TGCTTTGCCTGCCCAATTGGGTGCAGCAGGGAGACGAAGGCGATGATAGGCGGTGTAGAATACCTGACAGAAGGGCCAGAGTACGAAACCATCTACGCCTTTGGGTCCAATTGCGACGTGAAAGATCCAGAGGTGATCATTGTTGCGGACAAACTGTGTGATGACTATGGGATGGATACCATCTCTTGTGGTGCAGCCATCGGTTTTGCCATGGAGTGTTTTGAGAAAGGTCTGATTTCCCAGAAGGAGACTGCAGGGATCCCGCTTTCGTTCGGAAATGGGGAGGCGCTTCTGGAAGTGGTTCATCTCATCGCAAAGAGAGAAGGGATCGGGCAACTGCTTTCGGAAGGCGTGAAAAGGGCTTCGGAGAAGCTTGAAGGCTCTTCAGATTTTGCCATGCATGTAAAAGGTTTGGAACTCCCTGGATATGATCCAAGGGGGATGAAGGGCCAATCCCTGACCTATGCCCTATCGGATCGGGGGGGTTGCCACCTAAGATCCAATACGATCCGCACGGAACTCTTGGGCATCCCGAAACCGTACGATCGGTATGGTTATGAGGAAAAGCCTGAGATGATCAGGGACCTCCAATTGAATTATGCCACTTTCGATAGTCTTATCGCCTGCGTCTTCGGTGCCTTTGCCATCTCTGTAGAGGATTATGCGGATGCCGTATCTGCTGCTACAGGTTGGTCTTTCACTTTGAAAGACTTGCGTTTGATTGCAGAGAGGGCCTGGAACCTCACACGCCTCTTCAATCTTAGAGAGGGCTTTACAAAAGGGGACGATACGCTTCCCGAGAGGCTTTTCACACAACCCTCCACAAAGGGTCCCAGCCAAGGGCAGGTCGTGGACAGAGAGGCCTTCGAGCAGATGCTCAACGAATATTACCAGGTTGTGGGCTGGGACAAAGAGACGGGTACGCCCACGGACGAAAAACTGAAGGAACTGGGAATCAATGGTCTCAAAAGGAGCTGAAAAAGGACTTCTTCTTTTTGTTTAACACGCCAGTGATCAATAACAGCATCCTCAATCTCTCCCCCTTGAGAGACTGCGTCGCAATTCGACAAAAGTGTCATTCCGGGCGAGCAGAATTATGTTAAGCGAGACCCGGAATCCAGGAAACTGGCAGAAAATCAAATCATTCTGGATCCCGGCTCTCATCCCGCTCCGCGGGATTTGGCCGGGATGACAAATTGTGAAAAAGCCTCTGATGGGGGGAGGGTTGGGGAGGGAATGAGAAGGGAAAGGAGAAAAAAGTGAGATGCAACATGTGAGCATAGATGACCTAAAGGAGTTTGCGACGGATAAACGGATCAGGAAGAAGTTGGCCAGTTCTGAGAAGATCGTTGCCGAGATGGTTTGCTACACACCGGGACAGGTCACTCCAAACCATATGCACCCGAAACAGGATGAAATCTTCTACGTGGTAGAGGGCAAAGGGACAATGATCGTGGATGATGAGGAAATACCTGTAGGTCCTAAAAGTGTCATATTCGTGCCGGAGCGTGTGAGTCATGGCGTCAAGGCCGCAGAGGACAGCAACCTCGTCCTCATGTTCTTCAAAGCCCCCGGTTCCACTATCAAGAAAAAGGAATAGCCAGTAATTGCAGACGACGGACGACAGCCTCGAAAGCTACAGCTTGCCAGAGAGGACAGAGAACGGACCAAAAAACGAATGATTTATAACCTATGACCTATCACCGGTAACCGATAACTAATAACCAATAACTAATAACTTATAACTTGTAACTATTTCACGGTTCCTCCATGAGCGCTTGGAGTTCCTCCTGAATATATTTTAGGCGATCCACTTCCGCTTCGCCCAACTCTTCCTTTCGGTCTTTTGATTTAATCCGCTTTCTGAGTTCCTTGAGTTCGTTCTCCACGTCCTGAATCGTATTCAACAGGACCGTTTTCAGTTCTGTCACCGGCTCCTCGACCGCAGGCTTCTCAATGGCTACCTTTCTGGGTTTGAGAATGAGCTGTTCTTTCCACCTTGGGATATGAATGGTGAGGTGGAGCTTCTCCTTAATCTTTTTCGCCAGGGCTTCACAAGCAGCCACCTCACCGTGGACCAAAAAGACCTGAGGCTTGGACTCAAAATGGCCAACCCATTCCATGAGATCCTCCTGGTCTGCGTGGGCCGAGAAACCCCCGATGGTGAAGACCCTTGCCTTTACTGATACGTTTTCCCCAAAAATCTTCACCTGCTTGGCCCCCTCTACGATCTTGCGCCCCGTGGTCCCGTGGGCCTGGAATCCTATGATGACGAGACTTGCCCCCTTTCGCCAGAGATTATGTTTCAGGTGATGCCGAATTCGGCCGGCCGTGCACATGCCGTTTCCAGCGATGACAATGGCAGACCCTGAACTCTCGTTGATCGCTATGGATTGCTTTGTGCTGGGTGTAAACTGGAGATTGGGCAGGTCAAATGGATCATACCCTTTGTCCACAATGGCCTGGGCCTCCTCATCGTAGTACTTCTTGTTCTTGCGAAAGATTTCAGTGGCCTTGATGGCTAGCGGGCTGTCCAGATAGACGGGGATGTCGGGAAGATGACCTTCTCTCTGAAATTCCCCTAGGATATAGAGGATTTCCTGAGTCCTCTCCACGGCAAAGGCAGGAATGATAATTTTCTCTCCGTGCGATGACGCGGATTCAATGGCCTCCAGGAGTTCTGCTTTGCTTTCATCAAAGGTACGGTGCCGGCGGTTGCCATACGTGGACTCAAGAAACAGGTGGTCTGCGTCAAATATCTCATGAGGATCCCTGACGATCAATTGGTTCTTTTTGCCCAGGTCGCCCGAAAAGACGATCTTAATGGACTTATTGTTCTCTTCTATCCACAATTCCAGGATGGAGGACCCCAGGATGTGGCCCGCATTTCGAAGTCGTGCCTTGATCCCAGGTTCAACCTGGATAATCTGGTCCCTCTCCATCGGGTTGAGGCGTTTCAAACTCGCTTCAGCATCCTCTGTCGCGTAGAGAGGTAGAACCGGTCCTTTTGCCTGTCTCTTGTTTTTGCGCGTCTGCCACTCCGCTTCCATCTCTTGGATGTGGGCGGAATCGAGCAGCATTATCCTGCAGAGTTCTGCCGTGGGAGGTGAGGTGATAATCTCTCCCTGAAAGCCGTCCCTGACCAGCTTTGGAATCCTACCGCTGTGGTCGATGTGGGCATGGGTCAGGAAGAGGTTGTTGATCTGTTTGGGATCAAAGCCCCAATCCGTCCAGTTGCGTTTTTCCATCTGTCTTCCGCCCTGAAAAAGGCCGCAGTCCACAAGCACCTTCTTGCCCTCAGGACTTTCAATGAGATAATTGGAACCCGTTACGGAACCCACACCGCCCAGACAAGTCACTCTAATCATAATTCGCTCCTATGTATTAGCCTTGAAAACGATTAACCAAAAACGAATAAGTCTTTCTTCCCGCTATGAGGTTCAGCATCCAGTGGATAGATGTATTCTTCTCCCAGATAGTTCTTTAGACGAAGACGGCCTTTCTCCTCTCCCAGCACATATTCAGGGACCAATGGAATTTTTCCACCCCCACCCGGAAGGTCGATCATAAAGCGTGGTACACAGAGGCCAGAGGTGTATCCCTGCAACGCCCACATGATCTCCACGCCTTTCTCCAGAGGCGTCCAGAAGTGGGAGGTGCCCTTTGCCCTATCCGCCTGAAACAGATAATAGGGCCGCACGCGGATGGCAAGCAGTTTCTGCATCAAGATTTTCATCACGTCTGGATCATCATTGATTCCTTTCAGAAGAACGGTCTGGCACCCCAAAGGGATCCCGGCGTCCACAAGTCTTGCACAAGCCAGGGAGGCCTCTGGCGTGATTTCAGCCGGGTGGTTGAAATGGGTGTTGATGTAGAGGGGATGAAATCCCTTCAACATGTCTGCAAGTTGCGGCGTGACACGCTGGGGAAGGGTACAGGGGACTCGGGTCCCAATGCGTATGATCTCAACGTGTGAAATGGAGCGGAGCTCCCGTAATAGAACAAAGAGTTCAGCGTCCGGCAAGAGCAGAGGATCACCACCGGAAAGAAGAACATCCCTAATCTTCTTGTTTCCCCTGATGTAAGAGATCCCATCTCCTATGGTTTCCCGAGTGACCATGGAGGCTCGCCCCACCTTTCTCTTTCTGTTGCAGAAGCGGCAGTACATGGCGCATTGGCTGGAGACCAGAAAAAGAACGCGGTCCGGATATTTGTGGGTGATCCCAGGAAGCGGGGAAAGCGCGTCCTCGTTCAAGGGGTCATCTAGTCCCTCTTCTTCGGTGATCTCTCGTATGTCCGGCACGGCCTGTCTGTAAATGCCGCCGCCGTTTTTCCTTATTAGACTCAGATAGTAGGGATTGATGGCAAGCGGATATCGAGAAATGACCCTATTGATATCTTTTTCGTCTATTTCAAATAACGAAGAGAGTTCTTCGGGCGTTGTGATGCTTTTTGAAAGCATCCGTTCCCATGGTTCTATAGTCTGATCTTTATGCATGGCAGTAATCAATGCCGCCTCCTTTTAACGCTTGCCCTGTTGCATAGGAATTCGTCCCTCTCATCTCGCCTGAGTCCCGCCTTGAGCGGGACGATGGCAGATAGACGGGGTAATTCAACAGGGCAAGTGGGTGCTGGAATTAGGGTTTTCCGCAGACTGTGTTAGAAAGGCACAATAATGGAAGGGGTATTATATTTCAAGATGTTAGATTGAATCGGGCGCTTATCTCTCAATGCTGGGAAACGTTCACGCGTTCAATTATTGTCTTCAGAGCCTCACGAGCTTTGTTTTTCCATACAAGGTTGTCCTGTTTCTCCAGCTTCTGCAGAATGGGACGGGATTTGATGGTTCCAATTTTTCCCAAGGCCTCACAAATGGAGGCTACGGCGCCTTCGCTCAGAATACTCTTTTTTTTCTTCAGAAACTTGAGGGGCCCGAGACTGACTTGATGCTCCAGCGTTTCTAGCAGGAAATCCTCTAAAGATCCTCCGCGTGGTCCATCGACATTGCCATAAAAAGCAAGCGCGCTGAAAAGGGTCGGAGCGATTTGCTGTTTTTTGTCAGAAGGGGCATTTTTAAGTGCATCCAAAATCGAGAGGAATTTTTCTAGGCCAGCTTTGCTTTTTATTTTGCCCAAACATTGGATGGCCTCTTTCTGCATCCCAACGTCCGGATCATTTAGCAAAGCCAGATACACCCCTTCACCTTTTTCCTCTACGCGTTTATACCATGCGCCAAGCGCTTCCCTCCTGACTCGGGGGTTTTCGTGTTTCAGAAAGCCTTTTAACCTATCGGAGAGCTTCTCTGTGCCTTGATCGTCCCCCATGTCTCCCAAAACCCGGATCATCCGGACGGCGGAGGTCGTACCAAAGTCTTCTCTATTTAGCTCCCCTAGAATCAAGTTGATGTTTGAAGGATCCATATCCACGAGAATCTCGCACGCGGTTTTATGGACAACTTGGTCATCGCTTTCCTCTAAAAGGGGGAGGAGGTGAGGCACAGACCTTTTCCCAAGCGCCACAAAGATGGGCGCAATGGCAGAGCATATTTCCATTTGCCCAGTCATGAACTTAGCCTTCAATGCCGCTAAGATCTTCCCCCTTTCGATTTCATTTAGAATTTGACTTGCATGCTCGGATAGGGTTTCTTTCTCATTTGAATGGCGATCGATTACTGCGATGATCTTTTCGATTTCTTCGTATCTATCTTTGTGAATTAATTCGGGGAGGATGTTCTTGAGAGAATGAGCAAATCGAAGATATTTTTGTTCATCTTGAATTTCGTCAAACTTCTTCAAATAGAAGTCGGTTTTTCGAAGGAATTTATCGATTTCCCGCTTCTTTTTTATCCTGCGCTGTGTCGCTTCTGGCAGTTCATCAATAGGGATCAGTTCGTGTTTGTAGTACGCTTCAAGAACTCTATCTCTCCCGTTAATCTCCTTAGAGTTTAGCGACGAGGCAATCTGCTTGGCGAGCCTCGCTGATTTTTCTGGACCAGAATCAGTTTCCTTCTGGCCGATAGCTTCCTTTAGGAACGTACGAGATATTTGCAAAAGAAGCTCATCAGAGAGACAGGCTATCATTTCTTGCTCAATCTCAGATTCTTTGAATTCTTCGGTTTCGGCCAGATCACTGTTCGCCACAATAGGATAGATGACATCTGTGGTCTGCATCGGTCGAACCACGTCCTGAACGATTTGCCTTCGAACGCTTTTCATGCCCTCTTGGTCCAAATCTTGATACATGGGGATCATTTTGAAATCTTTCCTGAGGCGGGAGAGGGCAACCCGAGACCGCCACGGGATATCACGGTCCCCGGCTAAGAGTTCTTCATTAAAGATGTATGATATGTTGAGAATGCCTCTCTCTTTCAAGGCCTGAATAAATCGTTCTTTGTCGCTTCTGTCCAGGGTCTCCTCAAAAGTCGGTTCCCCCACCAAGTCGATGAAGTTATTGAATTCAGTCCAGGTCATCGCCGCTTTAAGGGTCAGGCTGATCAGATCTTTTCGCTCCAGGAATGTGACAAATTTTGGCGTATACATCTCTGCCATACCCTGGAGCATGATCGCATGGAGTTCCTGAGGCTCTGGAAACATGCCTTCGATCAGGACCTTTTTTCCTTCAGGAAGCTCACAAACGAGGAAGGTCAACTCGTATTTTTGGGCCAAAAGGTTTTGAAAATCTTCGAATAGACCTTCCTTGGCGCTTTTTGATTGGGGATGATCAGCCGTGTAATAGCCTGTCCGAAGAAAGGCTTGGATCAGGGAGAGAAGGAACTGTGCGAGATTGTCTTTAATCTCGCTGTGGGGATTCTGTGGTTTTGGCTTGGCGCCGGCCCTCTCTGGTTTAGGATTGTTACTTTCCATGGCGAACCTCCTTTGGAGGACACGCAACCAGAATGTTGCAAGGCTTTCAAAGTGCCATTGCGAGCCCGCTCTACCTTGCCTCGCAGTGACGGGAAGGAAAACGTTTTTCAAAGGACCTTGCGTGATCCGGCACCAAAGAGATCAAGCGGAAGATTGCCTTTACACTTGTACGCAAGAATAACTTGCCCGTCTTAGATCGCTTTGTCGCTTCAGAACAAAAGTTGTCATCTACTCCTTTCTGGTGTGGTCGAGCACAGCTTACTCTCAGGCCTTGCTCTAGTCTGCGAATTCTCTAGTGTTATTATATACTTAAATCAACACAGATGTCAACTTCTCTGACAACCCATTTCATCAAGGATTTTATTTAAATACTAATTATATCAATAGGATAAAGGCAATAATTAAAAATCATAGAAAAGCGTGGGTTTAAGGCTGAAAGTTTGAGCAAAAAGCGTCTTTTTTCTTTTTAACTTTGACAAAATTTGTCAAATTTTTTCTCTTCATCAGGTTCCGAGGGCTTTTGCAAGCTGGTCACACTTTAACCGCTTCTTGATTCTTGCTGACAGACAGAAGGTGCTAGGGGAAGGTCTCAGGCCCTTGGACGGCAGGAATTTGCATTGATAAAACCAAAGCTTTTATATAGAAAGTGTATGTGATGAGACTAAGAACTGATCGTGAGAGGTTTAGATATGGACGTTATTGAAGTTATTCAAGAAAGAAGAAGCACCAGGGGTTTCCAGGATAAGCCTGTGGAGAAAGAAACCCTTGAAAGACTGATCGCGCTTGCAACTCAGGCGCCGTCTGCCATCAACTTACAGCCGTGGGAATTTGCTGTTGTCTCAGGGGAAGAACGGAAGAGGTTGAGCCGGGTCCTGGTGAAGAGGATGCGGGAACGTGCCATCTCTTGCGGTCCTGGTACCAAAAACCCCCTGCCTGATTATTTTGTCGAACGGCAGAGGGGACTTCTTGAATGCATGCTTCCCCATCTTCCAGAGAACATGCCCTTTGAGGAATTTATTAATGAGGGGAGTTGCAATTTTTATGGTGCCCCCACGGCTGTCATCATTATGCTTGATCAGGTCTTTTCAAGCGCACGATTAACGGATATCGGAATCGTCGTGGGGTATTTTGTCCTGGCCGCCCATGCGCTGGGGCTAGGCACATGCCCCATAGGTCTAATCACCGCCTTTGATGATGAGATCAAAGAGGAACTGAGCATGCCCGAGGAGAAGCAGGTGGTGATCGGCATTGCCGTCGGGTATAGGGACCCCGACGCCCCGGTTAACAAACCCAAGTCAAACCGGGTTCCGGTGAGTGACGTGATAAGGTGGAGGGAATAAAGGAAAGGACACCTCCGCTCAAGGAACGTCCACCTTTGGTGGACTTGAGGGTCATCCCGCTGATGCGGGATTCAAGGACCGGTCTGGCGACCTTGAGGCAAGCTGGAATCTAACCTCCCCTCGAGTCAAACGGTCCTTAAACGAAGTGCTCCTCAAGCCCGTCGCAGAAGGGCGGTCCTTGCGCAATATCGCCCGCTAGACTAGGCGGATTGTTGGCTTGGGGTATTGGCGTTGTGAAACGTCCAGGTAAGTGAAACGCGCAACATGGGTTATGGGTAAACAGAGCAAATTTGTTTTTGTCTGTCAGAGCTGCGGATACCAGACCGCAAAGTGGATGGGGCGATGCCCAGACTGTGGGCAATGGAATTCGTTTGTAGAGGAGAGACCAGACAGTGGAGCGAAGGGGAAAAGGCTCTCATCCACGGGTCAGCCCCACACCCTTGATTCCATCTCCCTTGATCCGGAACTCAGATTCAAGACCGGAATAGTTGAGTTTGACCGCACTCTGGGGGGAGGACTGGTCCCGGGCTCTTTGGTGTTGATCGGCGGGGATCCTGGTATTGGCAAGTCCACCCTACTCCTGCAAGCCGTGGGCAGGTTATCTCAGGAGGGTCTGAAGTCCCTCTACCTCTCAGGCGAAGAATCCCCACAACAGATCAAGATGAGGGCCGATCGCCTCTCCATCCATTCTGAGAATCTCTACGTCTTAGCCGGAACCTGCCTCGAAGATCTGTTTGAGAGAATGGAGGCGTTGAGACCGGACCTTTTCGTGGTTGATTCCATCCAATCCATTTACACCGATACGCTCCCTTCAGCCCCGGGCAGCGTCGGACAGGTGAGGGAGGTCTCTTCACGGATCCTGAACTGGGCCAAGGATACCAATGTGCCCACCTTCCTGATTGGTCATGTGACAAAGGAGGGCGCCATTGCAGGACCAAAGGTCCTCGAGCACCTGGTGGATACAGTCCTCTATTTTGAAGGGGACAGAAGTCATGCGTTCAGGATACTCCGATCCGTCAAAAACCGTTTCGGCGCCACGAACGAAATCGGTGTCTTTGAAATGAAGGAGACAGGGCTGGAGGAAGTGGGCAACCCCTCCCGTATCTTTATGGAGGAGAGGCCTGAGGGTGCCTCTGGTTCTGTGGTGATTCCTTGCCTCGAGGGCACAAGGCCAGTCCTGGTAGAGATACAGGCACTTGTTGGTCCGAGTCCACTCGGCATGCCGCGCAGGACGGCCATTGGTGTGGATCATAATCGTATAGCCTTGTTGGTGGCCATTCTTGGAAAACGGATGGGCATGGAGATGGGCGATCAGGATATATTTGTGAATGTGGCCGGTGGGCTAAAGGTGGACGAACCAGCAGCAGACCTGTGTATTGTTTCAGCTCTCGTTTCCAGTTTTCTGGACAGGCCCGTGGACAGGAACATGGTCGTTTTTGGAGAAGTGGGATTGGCTGGCGAGATACGAGGCGTTAGCCAGCCCGAGATGAGAATTAAAGAGGCGAAGAAGTTGGGTTTTAGGAAGTGCCTCCTTTCCAAAAGCAACCTGGATGGGTGTGGTCATTTCACTGATATGGAACTGGTGGGCATTGATTCGATACGGAATCTGATTGATCTCCTCTTTTAGGCTGAATGCAGGGCAGCCTAAAAGAGGAGCACCCCCAGAGTTTTCGGGACTCTAGGACCGGCTTGACAGCCTCGAGGAGTGGCCCTTTGCCCCTTAAGTCTAAAAGCAAGTATTGTTTTGAAGCCTTAGTGAAGAATGGTAAATGACTCGAAGCATTCAGGGAA
>JASFIT010000145.1:0-9976 GCA_050122535.1 Desulfobacteraceae bacterium
CCCATCTATACACTCCTCTCAGGCTCCTTTCTTTTCGGAACCGCCTTTGTGGTCACCGAGCCCGTCTCGGGGGCAAAGACCAAGGCGGGACAGTGGATATATGGGTTTATGATCGGAGGGCTCACGGTTGTACTCAGAGGTTTTTCAAATTTTTCTGAAGGCATCATGTTTGCCGTTCTCATAATGAACGCATTTGTGCCCATCCTGGACCAAACCGTCCGCAAAGTACAAACCTCAAGAAAGAGTGCGCAAAGGGTTCCTCAGTGAAGAAACGCTTTTTATCTGTACTCTACATGTTCTTGATCACCCTTTTCTTCACCTCTGTGGTCAGTGCGGTGAAGCTCCTCAATGAGGAAAGGATAGAGACGAATCAGAGGGTCAAACTTCAGCGAATTATCTTGAAGGTTTTGGACATTCCCGTTGCAGATAAGGCATCTGACAAGGATTTTGTGAAGGTATTTGATACGAGAGTCAAAAGCATTGAGGTGCAAGGGAAGGATATGTACGTGAGTTATGCGGAGGATGGTAAAACCATCAACGGGTATGCATTCCCTGTGGGAGGTCCGGGTTTCTGGGGCCCCATCTACGGCATGGTAGCCGTAGACCCAGAAGCCTCCAAGATCCTGGGGATCGCATTCTACAAGCATTCGGAGACCCCGGGCCTGGGGGCCAGGATGACAGAAGATTGGTTCACAAATCAGTTTATTGAATTGCCCCTCTACCCCATAGAAGAGGACAAAAAGATTTTCTATCTGAAGCCTACCGGCACGAAGAAAGCATCCAATGAACTGGATGCCATCACTGGGGCCACGGGAACCAGTCGCGGTATTGAGGCTTTTCTCAATGAAGAGCTAGATCATTTTCTCAAAAAACTGTGGAGATCGCTACAGAAAGGTTAGCAAGAAATGCCGAAACCCCCAAGCAACGTTCAGATATTCAAGGATGGCCTCTGGAAAGACAATCCTGTGCTCAGGCAAATCCTTGGGATCTGTTCCACGCTAGCCGTCACCAACCTCCTGGTCAACACCATGGTGATGAATGCTGGTCTCATTTTCACCCTGTGTATGTCATCGCTTACCGTTTCACTGCTCAGAAACTATACGCCCATGCGGATACGCATGATGGTTCAGACCCTGATCATCGCTTCATACGTCATTATTGTGGATGTTGTGATCAAAGCCTTTCTCCCTGATATCAGTGAGGCCTTAGGCCCCTATGTGGGACTCATCATTACCAACTGCATCATCATGGGACGCTGCGAGGCCTTTGCCAGAAATAATCCCCCATGGCCCTCTTTTTTGGACGGGGTGGCCGTTGGTCTCGGATACGCCTTTGTCTTGACACTTATCGCTCTCATACGTGAGCCATTAGGATTTGGGACCCTATTTGGATACAGAATCATGCCAGACGGTTTCACCCCTTGGACCATTATGATCATGGCACCAGGGGCCTTTTTTATGCTCGGTCTTTTTGTCTGGGTTGTTAGATACTATTTCCCCCAAACCGCTGAAGAGAAGAAGTGAGGGAGCCAATGGTTCAGATAGACATCTCAACACTCTTTTTCGCAGCCATCTTCACGAACAATATCCTTTTGACCAACTTTCTCGGTTTGTGCCCATTTCTCTCCATCTCTAGAGAGATCCGGTCTTCCTTAGGGCTAGGTGTTGCGGTCATCTTTGTCATGACGTGTACGGCAGCCATCAATTACATGGTCTATTATTATGTGCTCTTACCTCTAAATTTGGAGCATTTTCGATATATCGTGTTCATCATCATCATCGCATCCTTTGTCCAGTTGGTCGAAATGTCCGTGGAACGCTATTTCCCAGCCCTCTATTACGTGCTCGGTATTTTCCTCCCCCTGATCACTGTGAATTGTGCCATTCTTGGGGCATCCCTTTTTCTGATCATCAGGGGATATTCCTTTTGGCAAGCAGTGGCATATGGGGCTGGGAGTGGTATCGGTTGGATGATCGCCATCATCGCTGTGGGTGCGATCCGGGAGAAACTCCAAAAAAGTGCCAGACTGCCTAAAGGGTTGGAGGGAGCGGGAATCACCCTCATGATCACGGGACTTATAGCCCTGGCGTTCATGGCTTTCAGCGGGATGATACAGATACAATGAGAACTTGCTCCGCTTCCGCTGCGCAACTTGGAATGCTGGAATGATGGAGTCATGGAATGATGGGTTTAAATGGTGCTTTATGAGATCTTCCCCAATTTTCCATTATTCCAACATTCCACTATTCCATGTGGGTGGAATAGATCAAAAAATCCAAAGAACCACTTTATTTGCAAAGACTCCATAACTGACGAAATCAGGCAACCATGCTTCAACTCATCCTCAGCCTCTTGGTGCTCAGCTTCATCGGTGCGGTTCTGGCCCTTTTGCTAGAGATCGCTGATTCCTATATCGCGGACTACGGTGAGAAGCACATCCTGATTAATGAAGAGAAGGACCTGCTCGTGAAAGGGGGGAACCCCTTGCTCTTCTCTCTCATGGATGAGGGGATCTTTATCCCATCGGCCTGCGGCGGAAGAGGAACGTGTGCTTACTGTAAGGTGAAGGTATCAGAGGGCGGGGGACCTGTGTTGCCCACCGAAACGCCCTTTTTGACTCCCGAGGAGATAAAGGAAGAAGTCAGGCTCTCCTGCCAGATCAAGGTAAAAAGCGACATCAGGATACAGATTCCTGAGGAATTCTTTCTCATCAAGGAATTCAGCGTCATGTTGGAAAAAATTGAGGATCTAACCCCTGACATTAAGGGACTCTATCTCAAGATCCTGTCGCCAGAGGAAGGTATTACCTTTAAACCCGGGCAATATATTCAGCTCCAGGTTCCGGAATATGAGTTGACAAGGGAGCCTGAGTATCGGGCCTACTCCATCTCTTCCAGTGCTGAGGATCACCAAAACATAGAACTTGTAATTACCAAGGTCCCTGGTGGCGCGGTGTCCACATATGTTCACGACTATATGAAAGAGGGGGAAGAGCTCCTCATTAATGGCCCTTATGGAGATTTTTATCTTCGTGACTCGGAAAGGGATATCCTTTTGATTGCAACAGGATCAGGGCTGGCACCCATCAAATCCATTTTGGATCAGATTGAAAGGGAGCAAATCCGTAGAAAAACGACCTTTTTCTTTGGTGCCAGAACGCCAAGGGATCTATACTACTTTGAAGAACTCAAAGGGCTGGAGCAAAAAATACCTGACTTCACTTTTGTGCCCACCCTTTCCAGGTCAACGGAGGAGGATCAATGGGAAGGGGAAAAGGGCCGTGTAACCGATCTTATCGAAAAGCATATCCCTGAAAATGCCTCTTTAGAGGTTTACATCTGTGGTGCCCCGGCTATGGTGGAATCTTGTGAACAGCTCTTGAAAAAGAAAGGCGTCCCTGAGGAACTCCTCTTTTACGACAAATTCGCGTGACCCTATTCCATGGACCATAAATGGTGAGAAGAACGATAAAACTGGTTTTACTCGAAAGATTCAAGAATCGCCCTGTCAAACAGAGCCCGCTTCTGGATCTGGTAGAAGGCGAGATGCGGCGAATCGGGATGGGAAGCTTTTTGGGATCAGACCGTCGGAGGCTCGCCGAGATCCTAGACGATGACCATGAATCGGTCAATGCGCTCGGCCTGACCAACGAACAGATTGCCTCCCGTCTCGAGGAAATCACCCATATGGCCAAGAAGAGCCTGGGTGACCGTCTCACCATGGAGGATCGATATGAGGTCCGTGCAGAGGAACACCGCGGAATGATTCCCTGTCCCTGGGAGCATCCCCAAGGACTTTTTTTCAAGAGTTATGTGGAGCTAGAAGACAAGAAGAGTGGTGAGACGCTCATCTGGTCAGACCTCTCTATCCACCTGATCCGTGAGCACGGGTTCTTTCAAGGTAAGGGGAGTCCTTTTCGACTGGATCCTGCGGTACTCAAGCGGGTTTTTTGGGGCGATTCTTGAGATCCTTGGCCTTTATACGAAGGAGACCAGGGCTTCGGTGAAAATACATGAGAGGGCTGTCACACCCTGTTCCAATAAAAATCTCCTCCAATTCATCAAAGAGCACGGGTCTGCTCGGCCAGGTGTATCGCTTTTCCCTTTGACGCAGTTTTTCCCATTGATCCCTGAGTGCAGCATCACCCCCTAATACAGCATCTTTGGCGTGCTCACAAAGGAACATCTCGCAAACAATGGGTTTCAATCGCCAGAGGCAACCGTTTTCACCGAGATAGATGCACTTGAAGCCACCCGTGTCCTGTGAAAGCGTCTGCAATAATCCCTCCACTTCCTCTTCTCTACTGAGAAGCACATTCATAACCACATCGGCAAAAAAGGTTGCTATTCCCTCTCGACCGCAACAGGCACTGGTTTGGCTGGTGAAGCATTTTTCTGTGCATACGTCTGAGAAGTACTGTTCCTGGAAATCTGCCACGTCCTTCCTGAAACGCAGATAGGGCCTTATCCTGCGTCTCAGCTTTTCAATTTGGGCCCTTGAAAGGGTGCCCAATCGCCGCCGAACCATCTGGATGGCTTCCAACTGATCCCGGTTATATTCACTTATCTCCATGCTGGGCTTCAGGTCCATACCTTTTCTTTTGACAGGTGAAACCCCTTTTCCTATACTCTCACGAAACCAAAAACCTTATGACCCTACCATAACAGACGGCAAAAGATTAAGTAGAAAACGTGCCGCAGGTCTTTATATTCACCAGGTCAGGCATCCAGAGTAAAACTCTCCGCGTCGAAACCCGGGGCATCTGAAGCTTGCCTAGACAATCTCCTCCCCCTTGATGGGGGAGGATCGAGCCTGCCCGCCATTGCGAGCCGCTCAGGCGAGGCGGGCGGGGTGGGGGTGATAGTCTTCTTCACCCTCCCCTAGCCCCTCCCATCGAGGGAGGGGAATTTAAGTTGAGGAGACAAGGGGTTCATTATGAAGCATCAATATGACGTGATCATTGTTGGCGCGGGACTGGCCGGACTCCGCGCTGCCATTGAAATGGATGAGGGCATCAGTGTTGCTGTTATCAGCAAAGTCTTTGCTACCCGTTCCCATTCCGGGGCTGCTCAGGGTGGCATTGGCGCCGCTCTTGGCAATGAAGAAGAGGACAATTGGGAATGGCACATGTTCGATACGGTCAAGGGGAGCGATTATCTGGGTGACCAGGACGCCATCGAAATTCTCGCTAAAGATGCCCCCCGTGCCATCTATGAGCTGGAACACCTGGGTGTTCCCTTCAACCGGACTCCCGATGGAAAGATAGCGCAGCGGGCCTTTGGAGGGCATACCCGCAACTTTGGGGAGGCGCCTGTCAAAAGGGCCTGTTACGCGGCAGACAGGACGGGGAGGGTTATCCTGGATACGCTCTGGGAGAAGTGTCTCCAAAAGGGTGTCGTATTTCATAACGAATTTCAGATATTGTCTCTGGTCGTCCAAGAGGGTCAGTGCTGCGGCGTGGTGGCCTATGAGCTCGCCACAGGAAAACTGCATACCTTTCATAGTAAAGCTGTCCTGTTGGCCACGGGTGGGGCTGGAAAAGTCTACAAGACCACTTCCAATGCCTTCGCTTCCACCGGGGATGGTCTTGCCATCGCCTTCCGGGCTGGCACGCCTTTGGAAGACATGGAGTTTGTTCAGTTCCATCCCACCGGCATTTATAGGCTCGGCATTCTAATCAGTGAGGCGGCGCGGGGTGAAGGTGGCGTACTGCGCAACACCGACGGGGAGCGCTTCATGGAACGCTATGCGCCTGTCATCAAAGATCTGGCCCCACGTGATATGGTGAGCCGTTGTATGCTCGAAGAAATTCGTGCTGGGAAAGGCATAGAAGGCAAGGATTTTCTCCACCTGGACTTGACGCATTTGGGTAAAGACATCTTGGAAACAAAACTCTCTGAAATAACAGGTTTTGCCCGAACCTATGCTGGGGTGGACCCTGTTCAAGAGCCCATTCCCGTCCATCCCACCTGTCACTACATGATGGGCGGAATCGCTGCGGATGGGGATGGCAGGGTGGTCACTGACCATGAAGGCACACCCTTTCCCGGGCTCTATGCTGCGGGCGAATGTGCCTGCGTCTCTGTGCACGGGTCCAACCGCTTAGGTTGTAATTCCCTCCTTGACCTGTTGGTCTTTGGCAGGCGCGCTGGCAAGGAGATGAATCGGGCCATCTCTAGCACGGGACTGACCAAGCTTCCCTCAAATCCTGAGAAAGAGGTGGCCAATAGGATTAATGCGTTGATGGAGAGCAATGGAAAAGAAAAATCCAGCCACATCCGAGCCGAGTTGGAGGAAGTCATGATGGACAAGGTTTCCGTTTTTCGCACAAGGGAAGGGCTGAGCGAGGCCTTGGAAAAAGTCAGGGACCTCAAAGAGCGTTATGCAGGTGTATCCCTTCAGGACAAGGGCAACTGTTTCAACAGGGACCTCTTGGACGCCATAGAGCTGGGATACATGTTGGACCTGGCTGAAGTGATTTCCCTGGGTGCCCTTCAAAGGGAAGAGAGCCGAGGCGCTCATTATCGAGAGGATTTTCCTGAGAGGGACGATGAAAAGTGGCTGGTCCATACCCTGTGTACGTTTTCTGATACAGAAAGACCCCAGATTTCCTATAAACCTGTCACCATAACCCGGTTCCAACCCAAGGAAAGGAAATACTAAGATGAGGTGTACATTCATCATTTACCGCTTCGATCCCTCGGTTGATAAAGTATCCCGTTATCAGGAATACGCCGTCGAAGCCGAGTCCACAGATAAAATCCTGGATTGCTTAAACAAGATAAGATGGGATCAAGATCCTACCCTGAGCTACCGCTATTCCTGCGCTCACGGAATCTGCGGCTCAGATGCCCTGATGATCAATGGAAGGATTGGGTTGTCCTGTCAAAAACTGATCAGGGATTTTAAAACCGCCAACAATTTTGTGATCGAACCCTTGCCCCTTTTTAGGGTCATCAAAGATCTGGTGGTGGATTTGGAACCCTTCTTTAAAAACCACCTTTCTGTGCGGCCCTACCTGATTCATGATGTGGAACCACCAGACGAGGAGCGGACGCAGGATCCTGAGAATCAGAAGTCCATTGAACCTGCGCTCCGGTGTATCCTCTGCGCCTCGTGTACATCATCTTGCCCCATCAGCCGGGCCAATGAAAAGTACCTTGGCCCCGCAGCCCTGCTACGGGCCTTCAGGTATATCGTCGACTCTCGGGATGGGGCCACTGAGAGCAGGCTGGCACAAATCGACAATGAGGATGGCATCTGGGGGTGCAGGACCATGTGGTGGTGCACCGAGGTCTGTCCTAAAGAAATCCCAATCACAAAATGCCTGGCTCAGGTTAAAAGACTGATCAAAGAAAAAGTGAAGACCTAACTCTGTCATGCTTTACACACGCGCATTTCTCCTCATGTCCGCTGCCAACTTCTTTACCGTCTGCAGTCTGGGCGCATTCTTTCTCTTCCCCCTTTTCATTCAAGATCATGGCGGTTCCAAGGCAGACATAGGTATTATCATGGGCGCCTTTGCCCTCTCGTCTGTCCTGGGTCGTCCCTGGATCTCTGTACTGACTGATCAAATCGGCCGCAAAAGAAGTTATACCATTGGATGCGTGATCATGAGTGGCCTTCCTCTCACCTACCTGCTCTTTCAAGGAGACCTCTCCAATTTCTACCTTTCTCTCCTCATCGTGCGTGTCATACATGGTGTGGGATTGGCCTTTTGTTTCACTTCTGCGTTCACCTATATTGCCGACATTGTTCCCCAGGAACGACTAAACGAGGGGATTGGCATGTTCGGGGTTACTGGGCTCTCTGCACTGGCCGTCGGCCCCTTTGTTGCTGAAATTATCATTAGGGATTTTGGCTTCTCCTACTTCTTTCTTGCTGCCGCAGGGTTGGGGGGCATGGGTCTGTTGCTCCAGCTGCCACTCCGCGAGTCTTTTACCCAGGCCTCTGAGGAATCTTCTCAATCCTTCTTTTCGGTCCTCAGGAGAAGAAGAACCATGACCGTGGCTCTGCTGGCCATCATTTTTGGGTTCGGATTGTCCGCTGCGGGCGGCTTTGTATCCCCCTTTGCCAAGGAGCAAGCGGTGGCATTCATCTCTCTTTACTTCCTCTGCTACTCATCCGCTGCGGTAACAACAAGACTCCTTGGAGGCCGACTTGCAGATAGGGTGGGGGAAGAGAGGATCATCCCTTATGCCCTTGTGCTGACGGGAGCCGGGCTGATGATGTTGATCTTTCTGGGAGGAAGCGTGGTGCTAGCGCTCTCAGGTTTTTTGTCTGGATGCGGTCACGGATTCCTTTTTCCCTGTCTCAACACCCTGGCTATACGCAATGAACCTATTGAAATCCGGGGAAAGATTAATGGTGTCTTCACAGGGGGGATTGATGCGGGGGCCTTTATAGGCTCCATTATACTTGGCTACATTGGGGAGTGGGCAGGCTTTCCAACGCTTTTCTTGGCCGCAGGCCTTGCCTTTCTTATGGGGCTATGGATCTACAAAATTCGGATTAGCGGAGATAAACGTGTGAACGCTTTACCTCTCTTTTAGTTTGAAGTGGAGCCAGTCGAGCATCTCGTGGACGTTCTTGGACAGATACCAGCGGCCGTTGGCAAAAACGCCGTAATCAGCGCCTGCCATAGCCGAAGCCAATCGCGTGGAATTTGCATAGAATAACCACTGCTCTACCCACTGCCTCTCTATGGCCTCATTAAAGATGCTGTCTTCCTGTGCCAGGCCCTTGGCCGCCCCTTTCTCCCATGCAGCAAGCAGGATTTTGGTAGCTGTCAGGGTCATCTCATTGGTGGTCTTGATCGTATTCTCAAGACGGTCGAAGTGTCCATTTACCCATCCACTTCCATGGCAAGAGAGACATATGGCCTTCATCGCCTGACGCCTCTCTTTTTGCTCATCAGCATCAATCAGATATTTGGATGCAGGCTCACCGGTCAGTTCGGTCGCCAATGGGAGGCCCGCCTGGTTCCGGATAAGGGACGTGTTCGGAGATCTTGGATGGGGATGGGCGTAAACGATGCCAAAAAGCCTCCAGGCAATGCGGTTGTTCATCTGGTGGGTCCTTTCAGCAATGACCTCATTATCCGCCCCCACAAGGAGACTCACATGGCAGGCGGCGCAGGTGGGCGACGTAAAATCTTTTCCCACTCTCCAAGGGACTGCATCGAAATTCCATTCCTTTTTAAGCGCAGAATAGATATTTCCCATCTTGCTTACCATATAGACGGCGTAGGCAGGCACATCGGGCCCTTTGTGACACTCGGAACAGGTGTGGGGCTTCCTCGCCATCTCAATCGAATACTGGTGTCGTGTGTGACAGGCAGAGCAGGATCCCAAACTGCCATCAGGATTCAAACGACCCACACCCTGGTTGGGCCAACCGGCAAGAATAGGAATTTCCATCTCACCCATGTCGGATTCCACGGTTCTTTGGCCTTTCACTTCCACCTTAGTCCCATGACAGAATAGACAGGCATCGGCATTGGTTTTCGCGTTTGGTGGACTAAGCATCGTTTGCATGCCCTGTAATCGATGGGTACCACTTACCTCGTTCATTAGGTTCACATAGACCGGATTTTCCAGCAGGTTTGTCCGGGCGTAGGACATCACGTTTTTGCCGTATTGGTCGACCTCCACTTTGTGACAGGTGGCACAGTCTTTAGGCGTTACGACAATATGAACGTGATAATCGTTGTGTTCGAAGGTATCCTTATGTTTGTCGGCATTCATGGTGTGACATTCAGCACAACCCACCGCCACATTCGCCAATTTCTCGGGAACTTTCTCCGATGATACCCTTCTCTCTAACTTCTTTTTCTTGAGCCCCTCTGCCAGCGTGACCTTCGCATGTCGGCTCTTCATCCACCCTTGAACAATACTGGGATGCAGCGTGGCGTGACACTCCAGGCAGGTCTCCGTCTCTTCACTAATGGGTGAGCCATTGGCCCACACTGTACCCG
>JASFIT010000146.1:0-9975 GCA_050122535.1 Desulfobacteraceae bacterium
TCACGTCTTCCCTGATAAATCGACAGTCCTTCACCCCAACTCTCACGTAGGGCACGGCGCCATTCTTCATGGATGCGAGATCTGCTCGAATGTCCTTGTGGGCATGGGAGCCATCATCGCCGACGGGGTCAAAATAAACTCATTTTCTTTTATTGGTGCCGGGAGCTTTGTTCCCTTTGATCAGGAAATCCCATCTCATAGCCTCGTCGTGGGTTATCCCGCCAAAGTCATTCAGAAGGTCAGCCCGGAACACCTGGAACGGATTAAGGAAGGCTTAGCCATCTACCAGGATCTCACAAGACGGCTTCTGAAATCGTTCAGAGAGATCCCCTCTAAAAATGTTAAGAAATAGGAGAGTGGGGGATAATCCGTTGATTCTGGAAGTCAAATGGTGTGGTTTCGATTATGGCGAGACCATCATGAATGCCGCGAACCTGAGGAACGCGGTTGTTTTCGGCGACATCTATAAGACATTGGGCAAGCCCGAATTCATCCCTGACAAGATACGGAAATACTGGATCCTAAAAGAGAAATATGGAAGCTATCCCCAAATTCATGAGGGCCATAAGGACGAGCTGTTTGAATTTGTGCTAGACAATGATTCAGAAGCCATTGCCCTTTTTAAACAGAAAGAACAAGAATTCCTGGACACGGCGGACGGGGTGGAAGAGGCCTTGGCCTATCTGCGTTCGGAAGATATCGAGATTTACATGGTTTCTGAAATGAAACAGAGTCCCGATCCAATAGGTAACGATCACATAACCCGATATTTGAAAAGACAAGGCATTGCAAAATATTTCGATGGTCTGATCACGCCGGTGGGAAAAATCGATTTCAGGACAAACACGGTGGATTTAAAATACAAAGGATCTACCAAGGCAGAAGGAACGCTTTATGATCTCATAGCTCAAGACCTGAAGGCACGCGGTATTGAGCCCTACGAAGCCGTTATGGTGGGGGACAGACCGGAAACGGATATTACGCCGGCCCATAGAAGGGGTTTCAAGACCATCCAATATACCGGGTTTATCAATAAGGGAAAAACGGAAGCAGATGCCGTCATAGAATCCTTTGGGGAGCTAAAAAGCATTGTTCGGAAGAAATCCTGACATTTGCCCTTGCTACGCACCCGCTAGACTCAAATCAGCTTGTTTCACTGACAGCGGAAAACGGGAATGTCACTATTTCACGGACCTCCCCTATTTAATGATTCAATCAATCGATTAAAAGGAGGAAAGACATGGGCTTAGAGCTGGGCTTTTTTGTGCCTCCCGTTCCACCGGAGCCGTATATCAAAATGGCTTTGCGGGCCGAAGAGGTGGGGTATGACTTCGTTACTTGTGATGACCACATGATTTATCCCTTTGGAGCACCCTTTGGCGAAGGCGAACAAGAGTATGGCATTCATGAGGCCTGGACAGCCATGACCTACCTGGCTGGAGCCACCAGTAAGATTAGTGTCAGTCACATGGTGCTGATCCCAACCTTCCGAGGGCCCGGCCTGCTGGCCAAGATGGGAGCCACACTGGACCTGTTCTCCGGGGGTAGAATGGATCTCACCGTGGGGGCCGGTTGGTTTGAGCGGGAATTCAGGGCATTTGATTTCCCTTGGGAAAATCATAAAGGGCGTCTGGAGCGAGAGGGGGAGGCGGTCCAGATCATTAGGTCCTTATGGACCGAGCCGCGTGTAAGCTTTGAAGGCAAATATTACCGGCTGGAAAATGCAGAGGTGACGCCCAAGCCTCTGCAAAAACCGACACCGCCCATCTGGATCGGCGGCGACTCCAAGCCTTCCATGGAGCTGGCAGCAGAACTGGGGGACGGATGGTTGGTGCATGGCCACCAGCCCCATGAGATCGACAGGATGTTCCAGAGTATCAGGCCCATGTTAGGAGACAAAGCTGAGGGTTTCGGATTGGGCTGCGCTGCATTTGTCATCATGGGTTCTGACCCGGATGCGGCCACTCGCAAGATGAAGGAAATGATCTCCCCGGAGGTTTGGGAACGCTTCCAGATGGCTGGCATAAAGCACGAGCTCAACAACCGTGTTTCTGGCAACCCTCAGCAGTGCCTGGAAAGGATCAAGAAGTATGAAAAGTTGGGCTTGACCCGCTTCATACTGATTTTCCTGGACCCGGAGGACGCCGAATGGTTCGCTCAGGAGGTTTTGCCCAAGCTGAGATAAGGCTGTCGCGGTGCAATAGAAACTGGGGGACGTCCCCCATTTGCTTTATGGTTTCAACTTGACAGGCTCTGTGTAGGATGTTAGCCCTGATGCCAGGGATGAGAACACAGTTCGCGTATATGAACTGAACGGGGGTTTATGGTCAAGTCTGCCGACAGAGTCATGCAGATTCTGGAGACCGTCGGGTCCAGCGAAGAGGGGAAGACCCATGGCGAACTCGCTTCCAGCCTCCATATCCCAAAGAGCAGCCTTTCGTTACTCCTAGCCAACCTCCTTGATCGTCAGTATCTTTCAATGAATAGTCCAGACAAGCGATACGTCCTGGGCCCGCAAGTGTTGGTGCTCGCCGGTCGCTATCTCTCAAGTCTAGATATTGCTCGACTTGGGCAACCCATTCTTAGAAAGGTAACCAGAAGGATCGATGAATCCGCAGAGATCGCCATCAAAAGGGGAAACGAGATGATGATCATCGCCAAGGTGGATTGCTCTCGACCTCTTGCCAGAATGATACAGATCGGTGAACGTGCCCCCATTTATGCCACAGCAGGCGGGAAGGCCATTCTTGCTCAGCTCTCCGATGACGAAATTGAGCAATACCTTTCATCAGTAGAACTGACACCCATTACCAAAGCCACGATCACCGATCCTGAAGTGCTCCGGCGCGAACTCAATGCCATCCGGTCTGGTGCCCTTGCGCGCTCCCACGAAGAACTCCATGAAGGGATCACCGCAGTGGCGTCCCCAGTATTTGATCTATATGGACATGTGGTTGCATCCATCGTCCTTCCTGTCCTAACCATTCGCTTTACGCCTGAAAAGGAAAAGAAAGCAGAAGAAATATTACGTCGCGCATCCATTGAACTCTCACATCAACTAGGCTTCGATACTGGATCCAATGCAGAAGAACTCTATTTATGACAAATACAGAAACCGAAAGGAGGGATTTAATATGTAGTTGGGATTTGGGATTGAGATTGGTCGGCCGTTTGGTTTTATGATGGTTCGGGCTAAAAAATGATGCTGCATCGTCTGACCAGAGGGCCAGAGATGCAAAGGGAGAAACGGCTTTTTAACCAAACACAAAATCTAAAAGGAGGTAATGGATATGGAAAAAAGAGGTTTGCTCATGAGAGCGGGGGTTTTTTTCGTGGTAGCAGCATTTGCGGTGTGCCTTGGGAGCATTTCCCAAGCAGCACCAAAAAGCATCAAAGTCAGTAGTGTTCTTTCCCTCACCGGAAAGATGTCTGCCATGGGCATGCAGATCAAACCTTCATACGAGATCTTTGTGGATAAGGTTAACGCTGAGGGGGGGATATATCTTAAGGAGTACGGGAAGAAGATTCCCATAGAACTGAGGGTCCTGGACGATGAGTCGGATCCCCTTAAGACTCAAGCTCAACTTGAGGTGGCCAATTCATGGGGTGCGGTCGCCAACCTGGGAGGGTTGGGATGTGGCTCGTTTGAAATGGGGACGCCCATTTGTCAAAAGAACAAGATGACATGGGTAGGGCCCGGCTGTGGGGGCTGGACCCCTCATAAGCAGGGAAACACATGGCTTTTCTCAATATTCATGAAGACCCCTTTCGCATCACCCCTGGTCTTCGATATGATTTCGGCCCAGCCTGGACCCAAGCCAAAGAACGTGGCCATCTTCGAGATCAACCAGCTGGATGCCCAGGAGGCTACCGGATATTGGCGCGAGGCTGCGAAAAAGGGTGGCTTTAAGATCGTATTCCATCAAAAATACCCTGCCGGGACCAAGGACTTCAGCGCTATGATCACAGGGGCCAAGGCGGCTGGAGCTGAAATACTCCTCGCCTATCCCATCCCACCCAGGGGCCCGGTCATTGTGAAGCAGATGAAAGAGCTCGATTTCAGTCCTAAAATCACCTACTGGTATAGAGCCCCTGAGGGCGCAAGATTTGGTCCATCCCTAGGCAAAATGGCTGACTACGTGACATTACCCTGCGCCTGGAGCCCCAAGCTAAAGTTCCCAGGGAATGATTATGTGAATGCCCAGTATGAGAAAAAGATGGGCAGGCCGTCTGACCTCATTGTGGGCTCAGCCTATTCTGCTGGCGAGGTACTGGCAGCGGGCATCGAGAAGGCCGGCACGCTGGACAGGACGGCCATTCGGGACGCAGTAAGGGCCACCGACATGATGACGGTCTGCGGTCCTATGCGCTTTAGCGATGAGGGTTGGGCCAGAGATCGCGTGCTTGTGGTTCTCCAGTGGATGGGTGGTAAGCAAAATATCGTCTACGCCAATGAGCAGGGCAAAAAATACGGAGATATGGTTCCCATATCACCATTGAAATGGCAGCCAAAATGGTCTGAGAGATAAGCAGAAACAACCTGAGGCCGTCCCCATAGGAACGGGGGACGGCCACCATTTTTAGTGTACTCCGTCATTAGGTCTGCACATCCGGCCAATAGCCAGTGTTGGATAGGTTTCAGTTGAGGACGACGCAATATGCTCGAAGTCAATAACATTGATGTTTTTCACGGAGACCTCCAGGCCCTCTGGGACCTTTCCCTTCAGGTCGGTGAGGGGGAACTGGTATGCCTCATAGGTGGAAATGGTGCCGGGAAGACCACTATCGTTGAATCCATATCAGGCCTGCTTATGCCGGCCGCGGGAAGCATATGGTTTGATAACATCCGTCTGGACAAGGAGCCGACCCAGAGGGTGGTAGAACTTGGTATCTCCTTGATTCCTGAAGAAAAGGGAATATTTCCCAGTATGAGCGTCCTGGAGAACCTGGAGTTAGGCGCCTTTACACGTCAAAGCCGGAAAAAAAGAAACGATACCTTTAGATTTGTTTATGAGCTTTTTCCGATACTGAAATCTCGGAAAAAGCAGATGGCTGGAACGCTGAGTGGCGGGGAGCAGCAGATGTTGGCCATAGGTAGGGCCTTGATGGGTAAGCCAAAGCTGCTGATGTGCGATGAACCTTCTTTGGGATTGGCTCCATTGATTGTGAAGAATATTTTTGAGGTCATTAACCAGATAAACAGTTCCGGAGTAGGTATCCTTCTCGTAGAACAAAATGTTCGCGCCGCGCTGGGACTGGCCCAGAGGGCCTATGTCATCGAGAATGGCCGTGTTTCCACACAGGGTGAAGCCAGGACGCTTCTGGAAGACGAAAAACTCAGGAACGCCTATCTTGGTACAGGGTAAGTTTGGGATAAGGGAATGATCACTGAACTTGTCGCACAAACATTCGTTAATGGGATCAATATCGGTGCGTTGTACGGGCTAACAGCGGTTGGCCTTTCTTTGACGTTCGGTGTCATGAAGATCCTTAATGTGGCCCATGGAGAATTCCTGATGGTGGGCGCTTATATAGCCTATTGGTTTTTCAACCTGATCGGCATAGACCCCTTTATGGGGCTCCCTCTAATAGCCATTGCCCTCTTCTTGTTTGGGGCGATCTGTTACAAGCTCCTTTTCTCAGGTGTAGCCAGGTTCCATGAAGAGATCAGGATGAAGAATTCCTTGCTCATCGCCTTTGGGTTGTTCCTGATATTTCCCCAGATAGCAAGATGGCTCTGGACTTCTGATGAGAGGGCCATAACGCCCGTGTATAGCGGGACCTCCTTTCCCTTGTTTGGCGTGCGGGTAGCATGGGTCCCTTTTCTAGGCTTGCTGGTAGCCGTAGTCGTGATTCTGGGCCTCTACCTTTTGCTCACCAAGACCTATTTCGGAAAATCTGTTAGGGGAACGACCGAGAACTGGAAGGCTGCCAAGCTGATGGGAATCAACGTTGAACGGACCTACTTGATTACATTTGCCCTGGGTACCGCCTTGGCAGGTCTGGGCGGCGTTTTGGTGGGTATAACGCAAGCCGTTACGCCGGATATGGGCATGCCCTGGACCCTAAAGGCCCTCATTGTTGT
Organism: Desulfobacteraceae bacterium; assembly: GCA_050122535.1. Lineage (GTDB taxonomy): Bacteria > Desulfobacterota > DSM-4660 > Desulfatiglandales > HGW-15 > JASFEQ01. The sequence continues at coordinate 6,086 of JASFIT010000146.1, forward strand.
TGTGCTCGCAGGGATCGGAAGTGTTGGTGGGGCATTTTTTGCGGGTCTTATTTTAGGGGTTGTGGAGTCAATGAGCGCCATTTTTATGGGCCCCTATACGGTCGTCCTTGGTCTGGTGATCTTTCTGCTGATTCTGATGTTCAGGCCGCAGGGCCTGTTTGGGAAAGAGTGAGGAGGCTTTGTCAGTGAGAAGCTGGAGACCAATTCTAATAACCATTGGCATACTTGTCATTTTAGTTCTTTTCCCTCTAGTCATCACGCGAACCGATGTCATAACGTGGTTCTACTTGACCTTGCTCTATATTACGCTATCCCAGAGTTGGAATATCATCGGGGGATTTGCAGGGCAGGTAAATCTCGGCCATGCCGCCTTTTTTGGGGTGGGGGCCCTGACCGCCCGTTACATCTGGCTACATTTTGGGCTGCCTCTCCCCCTTGCCCTCTTGGGGGGGGCACTGGCAGCCACAATCTTCGCTATCATTATAGGATTCCCTGCTTTTAGGCTGAAGGGTATATATTTCGTCATAGGAACCCTTGTCCTGGCAGAGATATTTAGATTGGTCTTTTATACCATCCTTCCCCGGGCCGATGTGATGCCCACGAAACTCCTCGGCGCTTACAGCCTGACACCTCGATATTACCTTGCCCTCCTGTTTGCCGTACTGACAGTGGCAACGGTTTTCTGGATAAGTCGTTCCAGGCTGGGCCTGGGTCTGATGTCGGTTCGGGCTGATGAAGATGCAGCTGAGGCCTCGGGGGTCAGCACGCTAAAATACAAGCTCTTGGCGTTTGCCATGAGCACCTTTTTGGCCGGTCTGGCCGGCGGCGCTTACGCCTATTATGGGGCTGCCTTTAGACCGGGGAATGTGTTTGAGCCGGTTTGGACCTTCGATGCAGTGATCATTGTATTCGTTGGCGGTGTGGGCACGGTTTTGGGACCCCTAATAGGATCCGTATTTTTCGTATTACTTAAACAACTCCTCTCTCTCTATTTGCCCGGGGGGATGCACGTTGCCGTTTTTGGCGCCCTATTTATTGTTGTGGTTTTATTTTTACCTGGCGGACTCATTGAGCTGATGACCAAAATGCGTAGGCAAATTTCGGGGCAGGAGCACTCAATTTGATACTCGAGGTCAAAAATATATCCAAGACATTTGGCGGTCTAATAGCCATCAATGACCTGGACCTTACTGTTGATGAAGGTGAGATCGTGGGCCTCATCGGTCCCAATGGTTCAGGCAAGACCACATTGTTTAATTTGATAAGCGGTGCCCTCAAGCCGGATAAGGGAGAAGTCAAGTTCAATGAAAGAGATATAACAGGTCTTAAGCCCCATAAGATCTGTCAGGACGGCATCGCCAGGACTTTCCAGCTAACCAAGCCATTTGCCGAGATGACGGTACTGCAGAACGTCATGGTCGGTAAGATGTACGGCAGAGCCCCGGTCATGGGTATGAGACAGGCTGAGGAGGAGTGCGGCAGGATTTTGGAATTTGTCGGGCTCGCGAGGAAGAGCTTCTGGGGAGCTGAAGCCTTAGGGATGGTGGATCGCAAGAAGCTAGAGATTGCCAGGGCGCTGGCGACCAATCCCAAGCTCTTGTTGCTCGATGAGGTGATGAGTGGATTGACGCCGACAGAGATGGAGGAGGCCTTGAAGTTGGTGAAGGCAATAGGGGACTCCGGGGTCACTCTGATCGTGGTGGAACATGTGATGAAAGCCATACTGGACATTTCCAGCAGACTCATTGTTCTTAATTATGGAGAAAAAATAGCTGAAGGGGTGCCAGGAGAGGTCGTTCATGATCAAAAGGTCATAGAGGCCTACCTTGGTGATTAGGACTGCGTGAGGGAAGCAAAGCGCTTCTCTTCAGGCCGTAGAGTGTAGGAAATAAAGTAGCGTAGAAAGGAGCAAGCGGTTCATGAGCACCAACATGTACTTCGATACAGATCGGATACCCAAAGGCAAAGTGCCGGTGGAGGGGAGTGACGTGGAAATCCGGCCGACAATCTGTGCCATCTGCAATCCCCATTCCCATTGCGGCATAGATGCCTATATCAAGGATGGGGTCATCATAAAAGTAGAAGGGACCAAGAGTAACCCTCACAGTGAAGGGGTTCTCTGTCCCAAAGGCGCTGCCAGCCGGGAGTATATCTATCATAAGGAGCGGATTCGTACCCCGCTTTTGAGAAAAGGGGAGAAGGGGTCCGACGATTTTGAGCCCATATCCTGGGACCAAGCCTTGGACACCATCGAGGACCGTCTGCAAAAAATCAAGAAAGAATCCGGGCCGGAATCGGTCGCCTTTTATGTGGGTTACACAAAATGGATGCGGCCGTTCGTCAAACGTATGACCCATAGCTTCGGCTCTCCCAACTATTGTACAGAGTCCAGTACCTGCTTCACGGCGACCAAGGTGGCCAATCTACTCAATTATGGGTACTTCGGTCCTCCTGATCTGCCTAAATCAAAATGCCTGCTCGTCTGGAGCAGCAACCCCTTCTACTCCAACCCTTCCACGGTCCGGAAGCTTTTGGACGAAAGAGAAAGGGGGCTAAAAATCATCGAGGTGGGCCCGCTGATAACGCCCATGACCGCGCATGCAGATATTCATCTCAGGATTCGTCCCGGTACTTCCGGGGCCCTTGCTCACGCCATGGCCCATGTCATCATTGAAGAAGAACTTCTGGATATGGATTTCGTGGAGAACTGGACGCAAGGCTTCGAAGAATACAGGGCATATGTGGAAAAATTCTCTCCCACAACGGCTGAAGAAATCACAGGGGTCCCGGCAGAGTTGATCAAGCAGGCGGCACGACTTTACGCCAACACCCAACCGGCTGGCCTTATGGTGAGTGCGAGTCCCACAGTGCATCATACCAATGGCCTCCAGAACCATCGGGCATTGATCGCCCTGATTGGTCTTACCGGGAACTTTGATCGGGAAGGGGGGAATTATGTCTCTCCACCCGGTTGGCTCTACGTGGACAACGGCTTAGTCACCCGTCAGGCGGAATATGAACAATCACGCCCCTGGTCAGAAATGGCTCCTCGGTGGACAGAAGAGAAGTACCCCGTTTGGAGTCGATTCATTCCTGAGACCCAGGCCATGGAACTCCCGTTCCAGATACAGAATTCAGATCCCTACCCCATTCGAGCGGTGGTGGCCTTTGGCCTGAATTACAGGATGTGGCCAGGCTCTGATTTCATGTATGAGAGCCTGAAAAAGCTGGATTTCATGGTGCACGCGGAACTTTTTATGACCGATACCTGCAAACTGGCCGACATTGTCCTTCCGGCCTGCACCTCCTTTGAGAGAAGTGAACTCAAATTCTATGCTGAAGATTATGTCATCTGGACAACGCCTGTGATCGAACCCCTCTGGGAATCGCGTTCCGATGCAGACATCATCTTTGATCTGGCCAAAAGGATAGCCCCCGACGACGAACTTATGCAGAAAGGGTATGAGGCGAACGTGGACTGGATTCTGAAACCAACGGGCCTCAAAGTAGAAGAGTTGAAGAAATACCCGGCCGGGTATGCTGTAAAAGACATGGAGAAACCCCCTTACCGAAAGTATGAGAAGTCAGGATTTCCGACCCCCTCAGGAAAGATGGAATTCGCATCAACCATCATGGAAGAGGCAAACTATGATTCACTTCCCACATTCCAGGAACCCAAACTGAGTCCCCGCTCAACACCAGAAGTGGCAAAGGATTTTCCGCTGATCCTGACCACCGGGGCCCGACTTTCCATGTACATCCATTCAAGAACCTTTCGGTTGTCCTGGACCAGGGGACTCCGTCCTGATCCCATGCTGGACATCAATCCGAAGGATGCAGATGAACGGGAAATATCTCAAGGGGATTGGGTCAACCTGTCCACGCCAAGG
>JASFIT010000147.1:0-9964 GCA_050122535.1 Desulfobacteraceae bacterium
ATGAGGTCCACTTCTTCTCCCAGGTTTTGAAGAACCTCTTTTGCGCTGGAGCAGGCCGGCTGACCAGAAATATTGGCACTCGTCCCGGTAATCGGCCCATCCACGGCTTGGGCCAGTGCCGTGGGTAATGGGTGGCTGGAGAGCCGTACACCTATTTTCCCCGTGCCTGCCGTTAGCTCTTGGGGGAGGTTAGGTTTCGCCTCGAATATGAGGGTAAGGCCACCGGGCCAGAAATCATTCATCAGCTGACGGGCGATTTCGGGAACATGGATCACATATTGATCTAAATGCTCCACGGATGGAATTAAGATCAGAATAGGCTGGTCGTCCCTCCTTTTCTTTACATCAAAGAGTCGATTTATGGCTTTGATATCTGTGGGATTGACAGCCAGGCCATAAAAGGACTCCGTTGGAATCGCAACCACCCCACCAGAAAGAATGCTTTCGGCAGCCCTTTTGAGTCCAGTCTTTAGATTTGCTTCTGTATCAAGTTTTATAAGCATCAAGCGTATGACTTGAAATCCCCATAACCAAATCCAAATGTAAAAGAATGTCTCCGAAAATCCTAGCGCCAGCCGCAAAGGCTCATGCTTGACCTGTTTGGAATATTGGGAATGAGGATTTCGAGCTTGTTTGGATTTTGAAATTTGGTGACATTTTAGCCCCTTGAAACAGCCGTTCAGGAACTCCTGGAGGGCTGAGCGGGGTTCTCTAGAGCGGCCAAAAACCAGGCCGTCTGTGCACGGTTTCTACCGGGGGCTCGCTTGCCCTGACGCCTGCGCACACAGACTCTTCAAACAGAGAGCCAGCCAAGTTCAATGCTCACTGAACAACGCCTTAGAGCTACCTCCCTTTGTGCGCCGTCCTTAAAGGCAACGGGCAAATTTTTTGGCCCCTCCAGAGAATGCCGCTTAGCCCAGAGGCTTTTCAAACGGCTAAAGTATTACAAAATTTGGAGATTGGGAATTTGGGTTTTAGCTTTTATGCTATTTTTCAAAATCTTTTGCTTTTGCGATTGCTTCCTGCGTTAATCCTTCACGATAGGCCTTCAACTTCTCGGCAATGGGGGCATGTTTCAAGGCCAAGATCTGGGCCGCCAGAACAGCGGCATTCTTTGCCCCTCCTTTGCCCAAAGCGACCGTAGCAACGGGTATGCCTGGAGGCATTTGCACAGTGGACAAGAGGGCGTCCATACCCTGAAGTGGTGACGAATCTATGGGGATACCGATCACGGGTAGGGTTGTGTGGGCAGCCATAAATCCCGCCAAGTGGGCGGCCCAACCTGCCCCTGCGATGATGACCTCAAGACCACGCCCAGCGGCCGATTCAGCATACCCTCTCGCACGCTCTGGTGTCCTGTGTGCAGAAATGACCCGCACCTCATGTGGTACCATGAGTTGCTTCAATATTTCACTACAGCCTTCCATGATATCAACATCCGATGTGCTGCCCATAACGACGCCGACTAGTGGTTTCTCGTTTGACATCTCAATCTCCTCTCTAAAAAATCCCCTCCTCAGGGTGTCTAAGAACCCAAAATTCCTCTCCCCTTCGAAACCCCACCCTCACCCCGACCCTCTCCCCTCAAGGGAGAGGGGGTTGCCGGGCAGACCTCGTTTCTGCCTTAGGCCTTCTGCCTTACGCCTTTCATCTTATCCCTTGGCCATTCCCACCAATGGATACACGACCATCCCCGAAAGCCAAGCAATGTCCTCAGCCGACAACATCTTGAGGATGTTTCGATCAAAAAGAATATTTCCTTCAGGAGGAAATTCCTCGTCTCCTTTCCAAATGATCAAAGCCACCGGCACCAAAGGAAGGGCCTTAACCAGGACCGAAACGTCGCCTTGATCTGAGGGTTCTGCACCGAAGATTTCTCCGGCGAGCTTTACAAGAAGTTCCGGGCGGTGTCCAAAAGCCTGAACCATTGGATTTTTTGCCCGCCTGTGGAAGGCATCCAGATAAAATTTTCCATCGGGCACTTCCTGAAAAGAGATCCATTCCCCCGTCATTTCCGCTCCGCTGGAAGACCATGCGCCGTGAAGATAATGGAGTAGCAGGATCTGCTGTTGAATGGGCAGTTCCGCATCCGAGCCTTTTTGGGCAAACTCCAGTTCAGGCCAGGAAAGGATGATCTCTCTGTTTAAGAACTTGATGCAAACTGCTGAAATTTCTTGTTTATTTCTCTCGATCACGGCACCGGAAAAACGTGCCAGAAGATCCGGATTCTTGTCTGCCAGCTCCTTTCTCCCCAGGTCTAGCGCCTGTTTATAATCATCAATCCTAGGCATATTCTCTCCAGAAATTGATCATTTGTAGCTTGTCATTTGAGAATTTGATTCACTCAAACCAGGCCCCACCCCGTCCCTCTTTCTTAGATTCAAGAGTTTTGTTATAATGAATTTTTCAGGAAGAATTCAAGGGATAAAATCCTCCCGCCGTCTATTGTATAGAGCGCCCAAAGGGTCCTACCTTTGAAAAGACGCACATTGCCATCTTAGAAAACATTGATCTGGAGACAAAAACAATGGCAAAGGAAGAGGATCTCTTTAATCCGGCCTTCAAAGATCTCGACCTAAAGATCAAGCGTTCCCAGAAGGCAGAAAGGGAATCTGAGCGACACCAAATAGATGAGGCAAAACCAGACGACGAACAATCTTTTCTGGAAGCCATGTCAGATGTGACCCCCCTGCCTGAAAACAAAAAAAAGATCGTTCCAACCCCTGGAGGCAATATCAGGCCTGCCCACCCTGCACCCGACGATGAACAGGAAGCCCTGAACCACCTTTCTGATTTGGTTAAAGGATCTATTGAACTGGACATAACCTTGACCGATGAGTACATGGAAGGGTCTGTGAAGGGCTTCAGTCAAAAGCTGATGAAGAAACTCAAAAAGGGAGAGTTCCCGTTCCAGGACTACATTGATCTCCATGGACTCACCAAACAGGGGGCAGAGGCCAGAGTGAGGGACTTTCTACTTCAAAGCCACAGACTGGGGCTCAGATGTGTCCTCATTGTTCATGGTCGGGGATTAAATTCTCCGGATAGTTTTCCTGTTTTAAAGGAAAGATTACCCCTCTGGCTCGGCCGAGGGCCTGTGAAGAAGATCGTACTCGCTTTTGCCACCGCGAGACCCTATGATGGAGGGGCTGGCGCAGTTTATGTATTGCTAAGGAAACGTTAGTCTCCTATTTCTGTAAATCCTTGCTATGTTCGCGTTTTATCTTCTCTATGTTCTCCAATATGATCTCAGCCTTGTTGATTAGATACTCCACCCTTTTGTATTTGGGATCTCGAGTCCTTACCAGCTCCCACTCTTGAATGGCCTCTTTCAACTGCTGCTTTCCAAAGTACTGCATGCCTCTTTTGTAGTGCATCTCTTTGTACTGGTCTTCACTCTTCTTCACATAAGCAACACACTCTTGGCAATCGCTCTTGTATTTGAGAGATGCCTCGAATTCACGTTTGGCCTGCAGGTAATCTCGGTTGTCAAAGAGGGCCCTGGCGTTTTCCAAATGGGATTTATGGGCATACTCTAGGGTGGTCTTATCATGTGGTTCCATATTCAGGGCCAAATTCAATGCGACAAGCGCTTCCTGGTACTGCTTCTTATAGTATAGGTCGATGCCGTGATCGCGATAAATGGCTATCTGCTCTTCAGGCTCTTGCTCCCCTCGAGGCGCTTTGACACCTGTTGCCCCCTCTTTGAAAGGTTCCCAGTCCCAAAAGCCTGAAAAATCAACTCCCGTTTGTTCTGTCTCTACAGTTTCCCTGCCAACCAAGAATTTCACACCTTCAATCTCGGGAACCTTGATTTTCTGCCCCTCATGCACGCGGGTGGCATCCGTGATGCTGTTGTATTTAGCGATAATGGGGAACTTGTGACGGTCCCCATAGTACGTCCCGGCCACCTTGGATAGACTTTCCCCGGGTTGAATTATGTGAACAATGTATCTCTCAATTTTAATTCGCTTTCTGGACGTGAGCATGTTGACCACTTCCGGGTAATCGGGCCGTAGCCTCAACGCCATCAAGAATTCCTGCCTGGCGCGACCATATTTTCCTTCTTTGTGGAACTTAAGGCCTGCCTTGTAGTGGTTTTTTGCTTCCTTATTCATTTGATTTTTCACCCGGCTATGGCCTTCTATGGCCTCTTGACTCGAAGGGTTCACCGTCATGGCAAGCTTATACTGTTTGCGGGCAGCAACCATATCTCTGTTTTGTTCAAACGCTCTTCCCTTGCGGAGAGACTCTTTAAAAAATTGCTCATTTGTAGGCTCAAAAATGCCCATGGAATACTTCTCTCCAAGGGATGCACAACCCGTGAGGGATGTCATTAAGACGACCATATAGACCAAATGTTGGACTTTCCTGATCATGTCTTTACTTGAGCGAGAACTCATAAAAGGTTTTTAGCCTCTTGGCAAAGGTCTTCATCTCCCTCTTCAAGATCTGATCCCTTTTCAATCGGAGGGGATCCGCAAAGAAGGGATTGCCTCCCCTTCTCACAGAAAAACCGAGCTTATAACCCACCTGTTCGGAAATGGCCAGTACGCTTTCGTTGTAACGGCCGTATGGAAATGCCAGATAGATGGTGTCCTGCTTCACGTTCTTATCAAGCAAGCGTTTTGAACCAAGGAGCTCGCTTTTTACTCTTGCCATATATGCAGCTTTACTTTCCCCTTCCCTTTGCTTTGTAAGGTCAGAATGGGATTTGGTGTGCGAGCCTATTTCAAAGCCGGCCGCCTTCATCTCCCTGAGTTGTTCCCAAGTGATGGCACCTTTGGAAATGCCCACGAAATCGGTATAAATGAAAAGAGTCGCCGTGTAGCCATATTTCTTTAGCATGGGATAGGCGATATTATAGGCAGACCTGTTGCCGTCATCAATGGCGATGACCAAGGATTTCTTGGGTATGGTATGACGGTACTGCACAAAACCAAGAAGCTTGGCCAAGCTTATCACCCTATAGCCGTTCTTTTTCAAATATCTCATCTGTTGATCAAAGACACCTGTAGGCATGCAATAGGGAGATGTACAATCTTTCCCAAAATGATGGTACGTGAGAACAGGTACTGTTTGATATCCTCTCGCTGTGAGTCCCCCTTTATTCTCTTCTCTCAAGGGAATGACAACCGCCTTGCCCCTTCTGAAGGAGACACCTTCATTGGCGTCTTCAATGATCCAAGATTTCCTCGCATCCCCCAGAAAGCTTTTTGCCAAGCTCTTAGGGGTCTCCCCGCCCTCCATCACATAGACGACATAGTCGTCTGACCGAAATACCTCTCCTTTTGGAGGTTTTTCGGAAACCGGAGGCGAAGTGGTGTCGGAGGTGGGCCATGCCGCAGCGCATGCGGAAAGGACAAACAACCATCCTCCTATCAATAAAAAAAGGATTGATCGCAATCCTTTTTCGTATTCTCCACCCCTAGATAAGCCCATACTGATCCCCCTCCAGATTCAACACCTTAAAGGTCTTTATTCCTCCTCTTCTCCCCTTGACAGAGACCTGCCCTTTCTCCTCCACTTTTAGCCGGTTTTCGGCTATGGACTCATAGGTCTGTTTGCTGATCAGGATTTCTCCGCCTTTGGCAATGGATGTGAGCCGCGAAGCCACATTGACGTTGTCCCCGATTACCGTGTATTCCATCCTCTTTTCTGGACCCAGACTTCCGCCCACCATCTCACCAGAATTTATCCCAATGCCCACTTGGAAAGAAATACCCTCCTGTTTCCTTTCCCAATTCAGCCTCGCAATCTCCTCCTGTATATCCAGAGCCGCTCTGACAGCGGCTTCAGCATGCCTTGGGTTGGGGACTGGGGCTCCAAAGACGACCATTGCCTCGTCTCCTACGAATTTGTTCGAGTGTCCACCATGCCTGAGGATCGTATATGTGACCCGGGTAAAATATTCGTTCAGAAGTTCCGTTACCCGTTCTGGTTCTATATCCTCCGACAAGGCCGTAAAACCCCGGATATCCACGAAGAGGATTGTGGCATCCACTTTGGAGGCCTTGATTCGCGGATTGTCCGGGTCTTTTACGATCATCTCTACCACTTCTGGAGTCACGTACCGGCCAAATATATCCTTGATCTTCTCTTTGAGCTCCAAATCCTCAGCCATTCTGTTAAAAGAATAGGCAAGATCTCCAAATTCATCATTGCGATCAATCCTTACCCTGTACTTGAAATCGCCCATACCCAGCGCTCGGGTTGTCTCACCCAATCTTCTGATAGGGTTCGAAAAATACATACTAAGTCCGAGGCTGAAAAGAATCCCGAGCAACGTAATAATTGTTGTGAGAGCCAAAATGAAAATCTTCGCATCGCGAATACTCTGAAGGACCTTTTTTTGGGAGATGCCGATATGGACTTCGCCGATCTTGAGTTTTTGGTATGTGATAGGCGACTCAAAAAAGAGGAGCTCCTCTCCGTCGTGGGTGATGTTTCTTATGCTTATGCCGGGCCCCTTTTGTATGAAGTGCGTATTTATTGGCCGTGAATAGGTCTTATTGACTTCATCGATGCGACTATGGGCCTTGATAATATTCTTTTTATCTACAATCAGTGCATACACAACCTGCTCGTTTTCAGCGATATCATTGACCAACTGAAATAGGGCCAGGTCCTCTTCTCCTAAGAGCTTGTCCGGGGCGTTCTTGGTGGCGATTCGGACCATACTCTTTCCTAAGTCTATTAACTGACTCGTAAACTGCTCCTTCTGTTTTTTCAGCATGGAGAAACTGATGGCTGAGATAACAAAAAGAATGAGGAGTGTGGATAGGGTGGCAAGCTTGATGAAGATTGGGATTCTCGGTTTGGTCCTTCGGCGCTCGCCCCTTCTTCGGTCGACGCCGCTTCTTCTGTCCTTCCCGCTTCGGCGGTCGGGAAAATCTATGGGAATCTGCCTTTTTCGTCGATCCTCCCCACTTCGCCGTTCTATTCCACTTCGACGGTCTTTTCCGGTCCGTCTTTCAGGATAGCTTTCCGAAGAGGCCCAGTCCAGTCTGCGGTCTTGTCCGCTTCGTCGCTCTTTGCCGCTACGTCTCTCGCTCCCACTTCGCCTGTCGGGAAATCGGTTCCACTCTTCAGGCGAAGACCGTTCCACAAGATCCGCTAATGGTTTGTGAGTAGACCCTTTGTTCTTACCCCGATCCTCGGACATCCCCTCTTGGCCCCTTTAAAAAGTACCCAAACCCGTTATGAATTTTAGAATGATTAATACTTATTGACTTAGGAGGAGTTAATTAAGTTTACCTCTATATATTTTAATTTATTGAAACTAAATTGTCAATTAGAGGCTCTCATCACAGCATTGTCCCCGGTTCGAGTCATTTTCAAATGTCCCGTTTGGCAAAAAACGTTGTGATCCCCAAAAGCACGTAAGTATCTGGGATATGGTCTAGATTTGGATTGCCTTTGCCGTCTCAAAATAGGAAAGTATAGACAATATCAATGCCCCTTGATATTGGACAACGGATGAATGTGGCCGGCCTCAGGCGAAAGCAGGAGGTTTCGAGATGTTGTAGACCCGAAAACCCTTCATTCCCAATGAGATTCTGGGGGGTTGTTGCCCACCATGACGAAAAAAATTTTGCTGGCATGGAGTGGAGGTAAAGATAGTGCGCTTGCCCTCTATGAGATCAAAAAGAGACGAGATCTTGAGATCGTCTCGTTGATCACAACCATAACAGATGACTATGATAGGATAAGTATGCACGGCGTGCGGCGGGTGCTGTTGGAAAGTCAGGCGGAATCGCTCGGCATTCCCCTTTACAACATATTCATTTCAAAGGATTGCTCTGATGAAGAGTATGGCCACAAAATGAAAGAGACGCTGACCCGCTTTTCCAGATTGGGTGTAACTGCCGTGGTCTTTGGAGACATCTTTTTGGAAGACCTGAGAAGGTTCCGGGAAGAGCAATTGTCAAAAGTGGGCATGAAGGGGATCTTCCCTTTATGGAAAAAGGATACCTCTGAGCTCGCCCGCGAGTTCATAAACCTAGGTTTCAGGGCCATTATCACATCCATGGACTCTGAAGTGCTTGACAGGAAATTTGTGGGCAGGGAAATAGACGAAGAATTTCTAGCCCAGATTCCTCTGGGCGTTGATCCTTGCGGTGAGAATGGAGAATTTCATTCATTTGTGTTTTCCGGGCCCATCTTTAAAAAGAGGGTATTATTCCGCACGGGTAAAGTGGTATTCAGAGAGAACCGATTTTACTATGGTGACTTGGAGCCCGTTTCACCGGACCAGTTCTCCGGTGCTCCACCCGAATGTTGACTACAAACTTGGGAAGGAATATGCTTTAAGCAAATCCTGATCCACCATCAAGGCATCATCTGCGGCGTTGCCTTCGATCGTTGCTCCTCGGCGCCTAGCATCTAATACCTTGCCGGTGTTCAGGAATTTTCCAAAACCCGCAGATTTCAGTAACGATACCTGAAATAAGTGGCGGATTAGGGGCAAACTGGGCTTCTTATTACGGTTTTACGTGACTGATAGGTCTCCTCGCCTATGAAACTGGGAATTACAGGACTTCCCCAGTCGGGAAAATCCACCATCTTCGCCGCCCTGACAGGAGCAAGGGGTGAGGGCGGGGCCCTGAAGACATCTCGCAAGGACCAGAGGATTGGGGTGGTGCGGGTAGCGGATGAGAGGGTGGATTTCCTGAGTAAGATCTTCAAGCCCAAAAAGACCACCTATGCCAGCGTGGAATATTTACTGCCTTCTGAGATCGCCACGGGCGCTGCCGCCCAGCCCGAGAACGTGATCTGGAGCCAGGTTCGGGCCTGCGACTCCCTGATCCATGTGGTCCGGAATTTTCAAAGTGCCGGAGGCATGCCACCCTCCCCAGAAGAAGACTTCTGGCGTCTTGAAGAGGAGATGATTCTCTACGACTTGATGGTTGCGGAGAAGAGGATTGAACGCGTTGAGCTGGACGACAAGAGAGGCAAGAAGCCAGATAAGGAGGAGTACTCACTGCTCAAATCGTGCCAGGAGGTATTGGAGAATAGCCAGCCGCTGCGCATAAAGCCTGAATTGGCATCAGCCCCTTCCTTGAGGGGTTTCACTTTTCTTTCAGCCAAACCTCAGCTTATCATCATCAATAATGACGATGAGGACGAGGCAATACCTGAGTGGAAAGCAACGCCTGAAAGACTGGAAATGCTCATGGTCAGAGGAAGGCTTGAAATGGAGATTGCTGCCATGTCTCCGGAAGAGGCCGAGGAATTCCTTGTTGCGTATCATATCGAAAAATCGGCCCTTGACAGGGTCATCATGCGTTCATATAGCCTCATGAACCTCGTCTCCTTTTTCACGGTGGTTCATGACGAGGTAAGGGCATGGACCATAACCAGTGGCGCCTCAGCCCTCAAGGCCGCCGGAACGGTACACTCTGACATGGAAAAGGGCTTTATTCGCGCCGAGGTCCTTTCATTCGAACTTCTTACGGAGCATGGCTCCTTTCAGGAGGCCAAGAAGGCGGGGGATGTTCATCTTGAGGGAAAAGAATATGTGGTTCAAGATGGAGATGTGATTAATTTTAGGTTTAATATTTAGAACATGCAGCGTCCAGTTTGAGATCACATTTTGGTCGTCTCCCTGCCCTCCCCCTTGGAGACCGTGTCAAAATGTCATTGCGAGGGAGTGAAACGACCGAAGCAATTTCATGAGGCATCGAAAACGAAGAGATTGCCACGCTCCCTTCGGTCGCTCGCAATGACCAAAAGGGGATTGCGACAAAGCCTCTTTAGGGAGAGAGTGTAAAAAGAGTCTTACCGGCTAAAGAGGTAAACGGGAAAACCTCTGTCGTGAGGAGCAAGCTATGGACAAGATAAAGGTGGGAATTATCGGCGCTGGTGGTTACGGGGGCTGTGGGGCCATTGAGCTTCTGCTTGGGCATCCACAGGCAGAAGTTGCTGCGCTCATAGACAAACAGGATGTGGGAAAACCGATCAG
>JASFIT010000148.1:0-9941 GCA_050122535.1 Desulfobacteraceae bacterium
TCTCCGCCCACGTCAGGATGATAGATCTTGGCCAATTTCTTATAAGAGGCCTTTATTTTCGTCACATTTCCATCGGAAATTAATTCCTCCATCTTGAGTTGAAGGAGTTTCATGGACTCCCTTTCACATTTGGAGAACCTGGGGCGCAATCGGTTGTCAGGTTTTATGGCTTCAGGAGCGAGCCGTTCATAGTGTTTTTCGTTGAGAAGACAGAGAGACGCATAGCTTTTGGAATTGTTATTGTCCACAATTCGATACCATTCGCTGCCTGATTGAAGAATGAGCCTCTTGAGATCTTCAGCAGGTTTAATGCCTCCTCTCCTTTTGCAGGTGAATCTGGAAATCTCTTTTGCCCAGACAGGGAGGACATCGAGGATGATGTGATCCTTGTTAAAAGAAAATGCAGCATATCTGGCATTGAAGACTTTGAGCAGCCCCTTTGAAAGGGAAAGCACCCACAGAATCTGTTGCCGGCAATCCTTAGAGCAATAACGCCTCCCGGCCTTCATGTTGTTCGTTCCACAAGCAAGACATTTCTTTTTTGCGGTCTTTTTAGACACGGCCGGAATGCTGTCAGAGCCGCCTCTTTTCTTAGTTGATACAAAATTCACAAGCCGATTCCTTAAATGCATTCAGAGAGCCTGAGATGCTTACCCTAACTACCTGTTTATCTTTGAAACTATACCTGGAAAGGGATGAATAATCAAGCAAGCCACCAAAAAATTCAGAGTCTTTGCTGCAAATCCCACCCACCAAATAGCCAATCTCCAGTATTTTCCGTTGCCTAAATCCGTATATGCTATTGACCATTTGAAAGGGTTATTTTATACTTCTTTAATCAGGATTTAATATTTGTGGCAAATTTTGGAACTTGTGTCTGTTGGAAATCAAAAATCAAGCGTTTTTAAACAATCCAAATTAGAGATCCGCGAGAGTCGCTGTCCCGCCTTTTTCGGGGAAGACTCGCCAATTCTTGTGATCCAACAATACAACTCTCTGATATTCCGAAAGTTGTGTATTTATTGCTCATAAAAGATGTGGAGGAGTGGATACTGATATGCAATTGTCCTGGTCTGTTCGCTTGTTACTGGTCCTGAGCCTGCTATTCTTTTCCAGCTGCGCATCCCAAACGTCATACAAATTTTTGGAGAAGGAAACCGTTCTAGGGGAGGAGGGCACGACAGCAGAAGAGACCGCCCAGACGGCGGAGGCTTTAGTGTCCGAGGACCAAGATCCGGCAGCTGTTAGAGAAGATATCCAATCTTCGTCAGCTAAACATACAGATCCGTCAAGCTCCCCTGAGAGACCCACGCAGACCTCCCCCCACTTTAGGGTGACTCCTCATCCCCTCGCTTCTAGGTCCCCGGTGCTGACCAATCAAGAGCTTGTGGATTCTGCCCTGGAATTCTGCCAAACCTCAAATGATTATTGGGAACAGGGGGATCTGGACAACGCCATCAATGCCCTCGATAAGGCCTACTCCCTCATATTGAAAGTAAGTGCGGACGCCGAGGCAGAGCTCCTGCAACAGAAAGAGGATTTGCGCATTACCATCTCAAGGCGGATCGTTGAGGTTTATGCCTCAAGGTTCACGGCGGCAAATGGAGACCATAAGGTCATTCCCCTCGTGATGAACAGACATGTGGAAAGAGCGCTCGCCCTATTTAAGGGGAGAGAAAGGGAATTCTTCCTGGTGTCCTATCGTCGATCCGGAAAATATCGCCCAGCCATTGTCAAGGCTCTCAACGAGGCTGGCCTCCCCGAAGAACTCTCGTGGCTCCCTCTCATAGAGAGTGGCTTCAAAATCAGGGCCATGTCCAGGGCTAGGGCCCTTGGGTTGTGGCAATTCATAGCCTCCACCGGCTATAAATTTGGTCTGAAGAGAAATATGTGGATAGATGAGAGAATGGACCCGGAGAAATCCACCAAGGCGGCGATTGCCTATCTTAAGGAATTGCATCAAATTTTCGGGGATTGGACCACGGTTTTAGCTGCATACAATTGTGGAGAACGCAGGGTATTGAACCGCATCAAAAGCCAGAGAATCAATTATCTGGATAACTTCTGGGACCTCTATGAAAGACTTCCCAGGGAGACGGCGTTTTATGTGCCAAAGTTTTTGGCTGTATTGCACATATTGAACGATCCGGAAGCGCACGGTTTCACTCTGCCTCCTGTGCATGAAGAGTTACGAGCAGAAAAGGTGGACATCAACAAGCAGGTCCATCTGAAGACTATTGCCAGACGCCTTGAAATTGATTATGACCTCATCAAAGATCTCAATCCGGAACTACGGCATTACTTAACCCCAAATGACCCTTATGCACTCAAGGTCCCAGAGGGGAAAGGAGAGGTCCTTCTCGCCAAGCTGGATGATATTCCTGTTTGGCGTCCCCCGGTACCGGCCTATGTTGTTCACAGGGTTAGATATGGAGAGTCGCTCTCGGTTATCGCTGAGAAATATGGAACGTCTGTGAGAGCCATTGTGGACATGAATGGTCTGAGAAGAAGGCACTACCTGAAGGTAGGCTGGAAACTAAGGATACCCGTCAAGAAAACGAGATTCACCCATTTGGCAAGGCCTCCCATACAGACATCACAGCTAAAGGGAGAAATTGTCGAATACACAGTCCAGAAGGGGGACTCTCTGTGGCTGATCGCGAGACGTTTCGGAACGACCACCAAGATGATTCGAGCCCTCAATAACCTTAACACTTCAGTGCTCAGGGTCGGGCAGGTCCTGAAGATTTCTCCGGGCCGGATGGTTATGAAGTTGGATAGTACGCAAACGCACTTGGTACGAGAGGGGGATTCCCCATACCTTATTGCCAAAAAGTATGAAATGGATCTTTCGGAGTTCCTCAAGATAAACAACCTTACACCCCGAAGTACCATCTTCCCAGGTGAGATTGTGAACATCAAGGCTGAGTGATCTTCAATGGCGCTAAAGGTCCCAAATCGGCGACCCTTCCCCCTTTCAGCCCCTAACATGTCGCTTGCAGAATTCACATCTAGAGATACCATTAGGAGACTCTGGTGGCTTCATGATTCCTTCTGGCATGCCGCCCTCGTAAGGGAGTTGGGCCCGGAAAAGGCAAATCGTTTAAATCTCGAGGTGTCTGAGAAGATATTTCGCATGCTCACAAACATGCTACTTCGGGAAAAGATCATTCAAAGACCAGACTCTATCCAGGATTTAATGCAAATTTTCAAGGTTGTCTGGAAAAATGCCTTTTTTGATGAGCTCTATATCCACGAGCCTGTCGAATACAAAGGGGACACCGCCGTGTGGATAGGAACCCGCTGTCATGCCTTTGATTCATTGAATCGAGCTGGACTGTTATCCGGGTATGAATGCGGGTGCCAGGCCCTCAGAAATGGGGTCATGAAGGCCCTACGACTCAAGCCTCTTCATCAGATCAAGGAAAACCTTGTCAGTGGGGATGGTCGGTGTGTGATTGAGCTGACCTTCGAGAGAAAGGGGAAATGAGAATCGGGTCCGTCATTTGGGTCATCTCATTTGCCTTACTTCTGGGCGGATTGGGACTGCCTGTGCCGGAAAACCCTGCCCTTGTGGGGGGCGGATACGCCATATATCGTGGCGTTGTGGCGACCATACCGGGTCTTTGCCTCTGGTACTTGGCGATCATTTGCGGTGACATTATCCTGTTTGCCGTCGCTCGTTGGTTCTTTGGTCGGCCCTCTCCGTCTGGTTGGTTAAAGCGATGGGCAGGGAAGAAACGCTTTGAGCGATACCAGCAAGCGTTTTTGAGCTGGGGAGGTTGGACCCTCTTTGTGGCGCGCTTCACCTTCGGCATACGCGCAGTGGCCTATTTTGCTGCAGGCGCGGCATCCTATCCATGGATACGATTCCTTGTGGTGGACAGTGTATCCGTGGCAATTCAGGTCCTGCTGTTCGTGGGAATCGGTTATTATGCGGGCGAGAGTGTGGAATGGGCTAAGGCAACGAGTACAAAGATTGCACTCCTCCTATCTTTAGCAGCCATTCTGACCCTCATATTCACCTGGATATACGCTCTCTTTGTGCGAAGGCTTTCCAATCGAGACACACGATAATACATTGAAGGCTCTTTTGATCTAACTTGCACAAGCTGAGGGGTCAGGTATTCCTATCTTCTATTCTGTTATGTTGCTTGAGAAAATCAGCAATCCGGGAGGTTGGCACGATGGCCATAACGAAGAGACAATTGATCATAGACCTTGATAAATACTTTGAGATGGGGAATTTGATGAATGCCCTTACGGTCATCAACAATTTCCTATCCCAAGAGAGAAACAAGAGGGCGCGCAGGTTAAGGAAAAAACTTACCCTCTTTCTAGAGGCCGTTGAAGAGAACAGGGATGAAGTCAAACGGATTCTAAAGAAGTGGCGGAAGGACTCACCCTCCAAAATGACCGAGTTCATCGATTACATGGAGGAGTTGGAGGAACTGGAGGATGAAGAGAAGGAGGAGTTGACAGCAAAGTTGCAGGAATTGGTTCTGGAGGCTCTAGGATAAAATATAGGGAGGCCCACGTCATTGACAACCCTCTGGGGATTTTATATCTTTTAGAATATCAGCAACATATTTCACCCTGACCATTTTGACAATCACTGAAATCAACCCCTAACCCGCCCTCCTAGGGGAGGGCGGGTTAGGGGTGGTGGTATTCCTGATGGGGCTTATCTTCGATATCCAAGCTGCCAGGCTCTACGAATCCTGGTGCCGCTCGCCCCAAGGCAGGGCGATGGAGCGATCCGCAGAGAAACTGACCCTCACCCTTCTTAACCCTCAACCAGGTGAGAGGGTCCTGGACATTGGCTGCGGGGCGGGAAATCATCTCCTCTTCTTCAGCAAACTGGGCCTGGATATAACGGGAATAGACGCCTCACCCTATATGATCAGCACGGCCAGAGAGCGTCTGGGGAGTCGATGTGCCCTGAACAGGGGTCTGGCAGAAGATCTCCCCTACGATGACAACGAATTTGACCTGGCCATACTCATCAATACGCTTGAGTTCTTGGATGACCCTCTTCAGGCCTTAAGGGAGGCAGGTCGGGTGGCGAACAGGCGAGTCTTCATCGGCGTGATGAATAGCCTCTCCTGGCACTGTCTTCGCGCTAAACTACAGGCCCTATTTCGTAACTCTCTCTTTGATCATGTAAGATTTTATAACCTGTGGGAACTGAAAACCTTTTTTCAGATGGCCTATGGCCGTGTTCCCGTGGAATGGAGCTGCACGCAGGCTTGGCCATCTTCGATGGGGAGAATTGGGCTCCTCAAAAGTGATCTCTGGACCCTGAAGCATTGTCCCTTTGGCTCATTCTTAGGATTCTCAGCACAAATCAAATATTGGGTGAGGACAGATAAAGTGCCTTTGAAAATCAGAATGAAAAAGGCGAGAGAATCCGTTGCGAGCGGGCTAACCATGAAGAACGTTAACTGCGTGAAGGAAACATATGGAGAACAAAGAGGCCTATCTGTATGAGAAAAAAGAGAAAAGCAGGGTACGCTGTTTTCTCTGCAGCCACAGGTGCCTCATAAAAGAGGGGGCAATCGGGATATGCGGTGTCCGCGAAAACCAGGGGGGGACCCTGACGAGTCTGGTCTATGGGAAGGTCATAGCAAGACACGTGGATCCCATTGAAAAAAAACCCCTCTTTCACTTCCTGCCGAACACGAGATCCTACTCCATAGCCACAGTGGGTTGCAATTTAAAATGCCTTTTTTGCCAGAATGCGGACATATCCCAAATGCCCGCAGATCAGAACCAGATCTGGGGGGAGGATATGACCCCCCAAATGATCGTGGATGATGCCCTGGCCAACCATTCGGCGACCATTTCGTACACCTATACTGAGCCAACCATCTTTTATGAATTGGCAGCGGACACGGCCAGATTGGCCGTCTCAAGAGGGATAAGAAACATCTTCGTGACGAACGGATACATGACAGAAGAATGCCTGGAGGACATAAATCCCGATCTTCATGGGGCAAACGTGGATCTCAAGTCGTATACGGACAGGTTTTACAAGGAGCAGTGTGGGGCCAAACTTGAGCCTGTCCTCAACGCCATCACGAAAATGAGAAAGATGGGCGTCTGGCTGGAGGTGACCACCCTGCTCATTCCCGGGCTCAACGACTCCAGAGAAGAACTCAAGAACTTGGCCAAATTCCTTGCAGATCTTGACCCCAACATACCATGGCACATCAGCCGGTTTCATCCCACCTACCGCCTTACAAATGTTAATGCCACGCCTGCCCAAAGCATCCATATGGCCAAGGACATCGGATACGAGATGGGCCTGAGATACGTCTATACAGGGAATCTGCCCGGGGACGAGGGTGAGAAAACCTTTTGTCATGGATGCCGAGAGCTTCTGATTGATCGGACCGGTTTTTTTGTCCGCAAGAACAGGATAAAAGATAATCAGTGCCCCAAATGTGAGGCGGAAATCCCAGGGGTGTGGGCGTAGAGGAGCTTGATTTTGCCCCATCACTCTGTTAGCCTGAGAAGCCAAGGAGGGCTTTTTAGGGTTCTTCTTAAACCAGAGACCCCCGCTGTGCATACGAGAAATCGCCTTCTTCCACTCAGCGGGGGTTTTTTAGGAGAGATATCATGAAGCAGGAAGAAGAACTTGTCCTTAAAGTGACGAAGGAGATTGTCGTAAAATTCATCGAGATGGGCCGGCTATCCGTCAACTCCTTTGACGAGGTCTTCAAACAAATACACAAAACAGTCGGCGATTCTCTGAGAGATTCCTCCACGAAAGGGAAAAGTAAGGAATAGGGAGTCGAAGAATTAGTGTTGCGTCCCGCTAATCCCCCCGAATTGTCATTTTAACCCCACCCAGTCCTCTGCTTCGAGAGGCTATGTGGTAATTCGTCATCCCGGCCAAGTCCCGCGTAGCGGGATGCGAACCGGGATCCAGAATGGTTTGAAACTACGCCAGGTTCCGGGATTCCCCTTCGACTTTGCTCAGGGTGTGCCTGTCGAACCACGGGTCTCGCCAACAAATGTTGGGCTCGCCCGGAATGACAAGTTTGTCGAATTGTTGCAAAGCCTCGGTGGGGAGAAGGGGGAGGGCTCGCAATGACATTTCAATTATTGCGTTTCCATTAATACCGCACCTCTATCAAGAAGAGTCCCTGAGGCGGGGCCTTTAACCCAGCCTTGCGTCTATCCTTCGACTGGAAGATTTCCACAAACGCATCAAATCCCATCTTTCCCTGTCCCACCTCCACAATGGTGCCCACGATGTTTCGCACCATATGCCTTAGGAAACCATCCGCCTCAAAGACAAAGCAGAGCATAGGCTCATGAGTGCCATGCAATTCTGCCCTCATCATTTCTCTGACAGGATTTCTGTTTCCACTCCCCGAGGACCGAAAAGAAGAAAAGTCGTGGTTGCCACAGAGCATAGAGTTGCACTTGTGCATTGCTTCGATGTCCAGACCTCTTCCCAGGTGCCAGGCATAAGAGCGAAGAAAGACGTCGGGCTCTTTGCGGTTTAATATCCTGTATTCGTAGGTCTTACTCTTGGCACTGTACATAGCGTGGAAATCAAGTGGGACATATTCGACTTTTTTGATCAGAATATCGTCAGGGAGGAGTGCATTGAGCCCACGCTGGAGTGTGTGCGGATCGATTTTCGTCTTGGTTATGAAATTACAGACCTGGTTGAGGGCATGTACACCCGCATCCGTCCTCCCAGATGCGATCAACCTTATAGGCTCACGGGTCATCATTTGAATCTTTTCTTCTATGATGGCCTGGATAGTAGGCTCGTCTACTTGTCGCTGCCATCCATGATACCGGCTTCCATCATATTCCAGGATGAGCCTGATATTCTTTTTTTCATCCATTGTTCTATGGGCAACCCCGTGCTGCTGAAGCCTAGCGGTGCCGGGCCGTTGTTCCACCCGACGACGTAGGACAGGCCACCTGCCCGCAATCCCGAGCGCTTCCTCGCTCAGGCGAGGCGGGCGGGGGAGGGTGAAGAAAAGGCTCACCCCAACCCCCGTAAAGATTACGGGGCAAGCTTAATCCTTTCCCATGTGAGACTGTACTTCAATTCATCCAAGATGTCATTCCGGGTGAGCGATGCTATGCATCGCGAGATCCGGAATCCAGAAACACAGAACAATTCCATAGACTTCTAGATCCCGGCTCGCGCCCCGCTTCGCAGGGCTTGGCCGGGATGACGAATCGGGACACGGCCTAAGGGGGCGGGGGACCTAGAATGATTCGATGCGCACAAAAAAAAGGGAAGCCAAAATGGATGGCTTCCCCGTAAAGTAAACGTAAAAATGTCGTGCAGGAACCTAATAGTGTATATGGAAAGATTTAGCGTTTTGAATACTGGAAGCGTTTTCGGGCCCCCGGCTGACCATACTTCTTTCGCTCCTTCATCCTGGGATCCCTGGTCAATAACTCCGCCTTTTTGAGGGGAAGCCGGAAGTCAGGATTCATATCCACTAAGGCGCGGCTTATACCGTGCCTGATAGCTCCAGCCTGGCCCGAAACACCACCTCCCCGCACATTGGCAGCGATGTCATACTTACCCAGGGTGTCGGTTAGTTCGAGAGGCTGGAGGATGCGCACCTTGTCCGATTCCCTTTTTATAAAATCATCAAAGGGCCTCTTATTGATGGTTATCTCTCCCTTTCCAGGTCTCATCCAGATCCGAGCAATGGACTTTTTTCTCTTTCCTACCGCATGATATAGCTCTTCCGCCATTTAAATCTCCAGTTTTTCCGGTTCTTGTGCCTGATGCGGATGATCAGGTCCTGTATAGATTTTCAGCTTTTTTAGCTGACGACGTCCTAGACTGTTTTTGGGCAGCATTCCCTTCACAGCTAACCGCAGAACCTCTTCAGGTTTTTTCTCAAGGAGCCGCCTGGCTGAAATCTCCTTCAAGCCCCCCATATAGCCACTGTGGCGATAATATATTTTCTTATCCAGTTTGGAGCCTTTCAGGGCAATCTTGTCTGCATTGATCACCACAATAAAGTCACCTGTATCCGCATGGGGCGTGAAGATGGGCTTATGTTTACCCCTTAAACGGTGGGCTATCTCGGTGGCCAGCCTTCCTAGGATTCTGTTCTCCGCATCCACCAGGTACCACTTTTTCTCGATTTCCTGTTCTTTGGCAACAAACGTCTTCATCTCAAAATCCTATTCTGCGCAAAAACAATCTATTTAAGCAAAATTCCCAGTCATGTCAAGCTATTTTTGAACTAGTACCCATTGACAAAGGGAAAACTCCCTGGTAGAAGATCTTTTGTTCAAGTGCGCCCGTAGCTCAGCTGGATAGAGCGCCGGGCTTCGAACCCGTAGGTCGCAGGTTCGAATCCTGCCGGGCGCGCCAAAGTAAGAAATGGAGTAGTGGAGTATGGGAGCACTGGAGTGATGGATTTCAAATAATCAAAAAGCTCTCTTTCTCCATCTTTACCCAGTATTCCATTATTCCAACGTTCCATCATTCCAATATTTTCGTATCTTTTTGGGCCTGTAGCTCAGCTGGTAGAGCAGTTGACTCTTAATCAATTGGTCGGGGGTTCGATCCCTCCCAGGCCCACCAGAAATGAGAAGGCTTTGCGGGTTTTCGCAAGGCCTTTTTCTTTTACATAAAAGAGCTTGCTCCTGATACCACAAGGTGATGTTTGTTCATGCTGCTTAAGCTTTATTGCTTGAATGTGCCGCTATTCGTGAGAAAGTGGGTGTTGTCTGGCCTGTAAAGAACATCTTCATGCTGCCCCTGAACTTCCCCCTTTCGTATACAGACCTTTGGGTTCAGGGGTTTCTTTTTGTGTATCCCCTGAGTATGTAAACTCCTACCAATAAGTGGAATCCGGTTTCTCTTCATCAAGCATATTCTTACCAAATTTTCTTTCCTTCTTTAAGCTCGGCTAATCTAAGTATCTGAAATGTATTCA
>JASFIT010000149.1:0-9905 GCA_050122535.1 Desulfobacteraceae bacterium
TGTTTACATACAAACTTCATATCTTAAGAATTCCTTTTTTTGACTCCCGCCCAACATTGTGGTGAGATGTTACACAAAATCGCGAAAGCAATTTTGTAATTTGAGGATTGATATGGCTAACATCAGAAGAATTAGAAAAGTATTGAAAAGCCAGCCTACCATCGAAGGTGCTGGCGTGCATTTGAAAAGGGCGTTTGGCTACCAACAAGTCCCGGAGTTGGATCCCTTTTTGCTATTGGATGACTTTCATTCAAATAATCCTGATGAATACATCAAGGGTTTTCCGTGGCATCCGCATCGAGGGATAGAGACAATTACCTATGTGCTTTACGGCAAGGTTGAACACGGTGACAGCATGGGTAATAAGGGGACCATCTATTCAGGAGATGTACAATGGATGACCGCTGGGAGTGGCATTATTCACCAGGAAATGCCCAAAGGTCAGGAAGATGGACTCATGTGGGGTTTCCAACTTTGGGCCAATCTCCCGGCCTCTCATAAAATGATGGATCCTCGCTATCGGGACGTGAAGCAGGAACAAATTCCTGAAATTGACCTGGATGATGGCGTGAAGGTGAAGATAATTTGTGGGGAACTTAATGGGATCAAGGGGCCGGTACAGGGTGTTGTCATAGATCCGGAGTACTTAGATATCACCGTTCCGCCGGAATCCAGTTTCAGGCGCTCTGTCAAGAGAAGGCATAAGGCCTTTGCCTATGTCATTGAGGGTGAGGGGCATTTTGGTCAAGGTATGAACGCGAATGCCCGCAAAATGGTAGGTCCTGGAAACCTCGTTATATTCGATGATGGCTATCAAGTGGCCATTTCTAGCGAAGACAAACCCGTGCGGGCGCTTTTTGTATCAGGAAGACCCATTGGAGAGCCCGTAGCCTGGCATGGCCCTATTGTCATGAATACCCGAGAGGAATTGAGGATGGCATTCGAAGAATATGAGAAGGGTAAATTTATCAAGTCATAAAATAGCGAAGCAATTCTATAGAGAGAGGACTTGCAGGGGTATCGAGCAAGGGTTGGAACTAGAAAAGCAGATACATGCCTAAGAATCCCACGTCAATCCTGAATATCCAAAAACTTCCGGCCAGGTCTCATTCGGCCTGGCCGGAAGACAGGATTCGGTTTTCTTGCTTACTTGTCCAGATGAGCCAAAACCGGCGTTGCTTTTGTAATGGTGTTAAACACGGGTGAGTACTTCTCGCCCATCCGGATAAGTTCTTCCTTCTCTTCATCAGAAATATCAGCATCGATTTTAAAGTACACACGGATTTTTTCATATCCCACAGGAACGTCCTCGGATATTCCAAGAAAGCCACGGAGATCCAGGTCACCCTCTAATCTGGATTCCACCCCCCTTATTTCGATTCCCTTTGCAGCGGCATGGTAAACCAGAGCAGTGGTCACGCAGGCTGCCAATGCTTTCAGGGCGTATTCGACCGGATTGGGCCCCAGGTCTTCACCCAGAAGAAGGGGAGGTTCGTCCGCGTCCAACTCAAATGGCTTCTCGTGAGCGTGGACCTCCTGTGCACCATAAAAATCTTTGATCGTCGTATGATTATGGCCACCATTGACCCATCTGTTGTTGGCGCGAAACTTGAACTCTGCGATGGCTGGTGTCTCTTTGACCGCATCGATCGTGCCAAATAGGGCGTCAACGTTTACGCCATTTACGAATTTTTCTTTTTCCTTTGCTAATTCCATTTTATGTCACCTCCTCGTGTTCCATTTCCGAGGTGTATCACCTTCAGATTATCCTACAAGCTATACACTAAATATCGTTAAGCAAGAGGGGTTGGGGAAAAATTTATAAAAATGATTAAAATATGGAATCGCTAATCCACTCCCAATCGAGGCCGCCTCAAGATCCTTCACAGCCATTAAGATACAGTCAAGTTTTTCCGCCTTCATAGGTCATTGCCCTCCTTTTTGAAGCTGAAACCATTCCTTTCTGGATGAAGGAGGATTAGGTAAAAGGGGAGGGTTCGTCAATATTAGCTTTACGGATTTCTAAAAAAGGGTATGATTCTCGTTCACGTCAGAAGGGACGCCCTCAAATCCATGGCATAGCAGATTGAAATATGATTAAGCGCTGGTCAAAACCTAACGGCTACAAAGAGGTCCTAGCCATCAGCCTACCGTTGGTGGCGTCTATGGGCTCGATCACCCTTATGCACTTTACCGACCGCATGTTTCTGGCCAATTACTCTCTCGATGCCATCGCCGCTGCACTGCCGGCCGGGATTGCGTCCTTCACAAGTATTGCCTTCTTCATGGGTGTTGCCAATTACACAAACGCCTTTGTGGCACAGTACACTGGGGCTGGGGCCTTTAATAGGGTGGGCGCAGCATTGTGGCAGGGAATCTACTTCTCTTTGCTGGCCGCCCTTTTGCTCGCCTCGCTGTACTTTGTCTCTGGCAGGCTTTTTGATTTCATCGGGCACTCGCCACGCGTCCGTGCCCTGGAAGTGACCTATTTTAACATCCTTACCCTTGGCGCGGGGCTGGTGGTCCTTGGCTCGGCCTTGGCCTGTTTCTACACGGGCCGAGGGTTAACCAGGACGGTCATGCTGGTACACATGGTTGGCGCTGGCGTCAATATCCCACTGGACTACTGTCTCATAAATGGCGTTGGCCCCTTTCCGGAACTTGGGATTGTGGGGGCAGCTGTAGCGACTGTGACAGCCTCGATCACCATTGTAACCTTGTTTAGCCTACTTATCTTCAGCCCGAAAAATCGAGCGAGGTTCGGTACCTGGAAGAACAGGGCCTTTGACCGTGAGCTCTTCGCAAGGCTGATGCGTTACGGTCTGCCCAGTGGCATCCAGTTCTTTCTGGAGATCTTCGGCATAACATTCTTCATACAGATGCTTGGCCGGCTGGGAGACATGGAACTGGCCGCTTCCAATATCGTACTTGCGATAGAGATGCTCGCCTTTCTTCCCATGGTCGGCTTTCACATTGGCAATGCCACCCTGGTTGGTCAGGCCATTGGGCGTGGTCGTCCTGAGGATGGTGTCTATTCAACCTCCAGCGCACTGCACATTACCATGGCCTATATGATGCTGCTTGCCGCTGCCTTCGTTCTTACCCCGGAACCACTGCTCAAACTTTTTAGGGGCGATGATCACACACCGGTTCAATATATGGAAATCATGGATCTGGGCGTGGTCC
Organism: Desulfobacteraceae bacterium; assembly: GCA_050122535.1. Taxonomy (GTDB): domain Bacteria; phylum Desulfobacterota; class DSM-4660; order Desulfatiglandales; family HGW-15; genus JASFEQ01. The sequence continues at coordinate 3,187 of JASFIT010000149.1, forward strand.
TGATGCGTTTCGTGGCCGTGTTCTGCTTTTTCGACGCCCTTAACCTCATCTTCTCCGGGGCCATCAAGGGGGCTGGGGACACCAGGTTCATCATGTGGACGATTGCAGGGTTATCCGTTGGCGTGATGATCGTCCCTGTTTACCTGGCCGTTGAGGTGATCGGAGCCGGCATATACACGGCTTGGACTCTGGCCACCCTTTACATCAGCGCCTTGGGGCTCGCGTTCATGCTGCGTTACCGCCAGGGCAAATGGAAGGGCATGCGTGTGATCGAGGCCCAGCCCGTTGTTTCACAGGCTAGGGCTAGGGGCTCTGTCGTATTGGATCGTGGAACATAGGGTTTGGATGAATATGTATAAGCCTTGACAGAGCGTAACAAAAAAGGGAGTAGCTATATTTGTGGCCAGAGAAAGGATATTTACAGAGAGGACAGACATGACATTCCAGGAATTGGTGCCAGGCAAATGGTACAGCTTTGAGTAGAAACTGGTGGTTCAGGGCTTCTATGACGACTCCGCATAAAGAATACAGAAAGATAAATATTGCAGAGGCCGTGGTGGAATATGTCAGAGATATGCCCGAAGAGGAACGGCAACACCTCCTAAGGGCGTTGTTTGAAGAGGAATTGGAGGGCAATGGAGAAAGGGTATTCAAAAGAATACCCGTGTTCGTTGCCGCAAATTACGTGGTTGACGGACGGGCCTATCAGGATTTCGTCAGGAATGTGGGGGCTGGCGGTGTGTTTATCGAAACCCTCGAACATTTTTCTGTGGGCCAAAAGGTTTCACTGACTTTCTCTCTTCCGAGTGACCCCAGAGTAATCAAGATTGAAGGGGAAATTATCAGGAGCACGCCGAAGGGCGTTGGTATTGAGTTCAAGATGGCTGAAAGGAGAAAATGGGAGCGATTCGACGTGAGTGAAGCGCTGCTTGCTGTCATTGATGATCCTTTCCCCCAGTTAGGTGAAATAACTGATATTAGCGAGGATGGGCTTGCGTTCCGCTACTCGGCCAATAAAAGCCTTTTGAGTGAGCTATCCCAGTTAGACATATTTCTGGTCAGGAGTCGTTCCGGGATGCGAGATCTGGCGGTTGATCCAAGATGGGAGATGAAGATATCCGGAAAGATGAGAAAACAGGGTGTCCAATTTCGTAGACTGAGCCATAAACAGCAGTCTCAGTTGACTCGCCTTATCGAGCAATCCACTGTGAACGTGGAAGGCTAACGCTTTTGAAATCTGTGATGAAAAATATACATTATTTCTCCGTAAACTGCGGTTTTTTGCACGGGTCTCTCATTTGCCATTTGTGAAGTGTTTGTAACTATAAAGAATGTTTGTTAAAATTATTGTTCTAAGTTTCGCATGATTCTTGCACAGAAATTTCCATCTGAGCGAGTGTGAAAATGACTCAAAAAAAGCTGGCACAGAAAGGATGAGACTATGGCGTCACTTTCAGTATATATGCTTTGGGCTGGATTTATTGCCGTGGCGGCGATCTTTGTTGTTCATTTCATCAGGGATATGAAGGCCCCGGCTCAAGGAGAAGAAATCTATGAGGCTTTAACGCGCCTGGAAGAGAAAAGTAACATTATGTGATTGATCAAATCGTAAGAAGGCTACTCTGTTTCAAGAGCTCTAATCATTGCTATCCGTGCCCAACTCTCCTATACTCCTTCCCAGAGAAAAGATAGTCCCATCATCTAAAATGAAGCAAGACTACGATTGTATTGTTATTGGAGCAGGAGTGGGCGGATCCACGTGCGGCGCCATACTGGCGCACAGCCATGTTAAAACCCTCATCGTAGAAAAGAATAACAGGATAGGCGGTTCGTGCTCCTATTATGAAAAGGACGGATTCAAAGTGGATACCGGAACGCACATGTTTTCTCGTGGGGAAAAGGGTCCCTTTGGCGAAGTGCAAAAAAGGATTGGTACGCCAAATAGAATAGAATTTCGCCAGATTTCAAATTTGGTCCGGATGAAAGGCATGGGACTGAATATAGTTCTCCATGCGTCCTTATTGAAACTGCCGGTATTTTTCTTCCAACTCTTCCATGGTCTTCAAATCAAACGTGCTGAATTGTCGCAAGTAATCAAATTATTTCTTCAGTTCTTCATCATGTCAGATAGACGAATTAAAGAATGGGACCAGAAGGCTTTAGACGAGTTTATTGCGAAATATACATTAAATTCAGCTATTTATGGATTTTTGGCATTTTGGTTTGGCCTTTATTTTGTATTGCCATGGTGGAAAGCGTCAGCTGGTGAAGCCATTTGGTGTTTCAAGAAGATGCTAAGGCATAATGCATTGTCTTATCCCAAGGGAGGTGCTGTTCAAATACCAAAGACTTTTCTGGATACAGCCAAAAAAGATGGAGCAAAAATTCTAACCAACGCATCAATCAAGAGGATAATCGTTGAAAATTATGAAGTGCGAGGGGTGGAGCTGGGGGACGGAAGGAGATACTATTCGAAGATCGTTGTCTCAACGACTTCTCTGAAAGACAGCGTTTTGAATCTGATTGGTGAAAAGCATTTTCCATCGGGATATGTCAAGAACATAAAAGAAACGAAAGGTTCATTTACTGCAGTTCAAGCAAAGATAGCACTGGATAAGAAGTTAGTAGATGCAGGCTGTTTATTGGCTTTAACACCATTGAATCTACAAACTAGAGACTTCTCCATTGATCTTTGGCGGGATTTTTTTGAAGCTGTAAATCAGGGGAAAATACCCGATATCTATTTTGTCTATTGCCCCGTTCCAACAAACTTCGACTCCGACCTTGCACCTGAGGGAAAGCAATTATTGACTGCATGCGGCATCGCTCCAACAACTGATATAGACATGAAAGACCCCCCGGAAAAATGGATAGATTGTTTGATGGAATCGCTGAGGCAATCAATACCAACATTGGACGACCATGTGTTATGGTATGATACATTATCTGTAAACGATCTGGAGAAGATAATCGGAAAAACTCACGCCCCTGTAATAACAACAGCTCAGACACCAGATCAAGTGGGAGAAAAGAGACCAGCGATCAAATCACCCATAAAAGGATTGTACTTTGCGGGAGACTGTGCTGGGGGTAGAGGAATAGGGACGGAATTGGCAGCTCAAAGTGGAATAGAATGCGCTGATCTTATTTTGAAGCAAAGAGCGATGATTGTGTAATGTCCAAAGACCGAAAAACCTATGATAGGTAAAGCCTGGGGTTGCACCAACGCGGTGTGAGGCGTTATAGTTATTACGCTTATTTTCTAATGATGGCCTCCATGGTGTCCGCGCTGCTTATGTTCTCCTCCAGCCCCCTGATACCCTCTTAATTCATCATACCTCTGAATCTGATGAGGGGTGAGAATTTGCCTCATCTCTAAATGGGCCCTTAGGTGGACGGCCCTCAGTTTACCCTGAAGTTTCCCTATTTCCAGGGTTATTATCCGAAGTTTTTCCTTATCAATTCTTTGTGATGCGAACAGATGATCCAGGCGTCTTTCTTTCTCAACTATTTTCCTGCCCAGGGAAACCGCATCTTTGTGCATCCTATTGTAGCTTTCATTTGTTTTATCTATCTGCTCGTTTTCCAAACTCAATTTTCTTCCCAACTCAAGGACATGCTTGGGGCCAGGATAATGGTTCAGTTCTGCTGCCTTTGCATAGCCCATTCCCTGTCCAGTGAGATATCCCTCAATATCCTCCTGGGATAAGGCCTTGATCTCTCTTTTCTCCTGTCCTGCATAAGGCGAATGCCCACTTTGGGCAAAAGTAAGGCAGGGAATGGTGATTAAGAATCCGAAAATTATAAGCGCTTTTTTCATGTTTCATCTCCTTTCTAGGCTTGATTCTGCCATCACAGCCCGCACCACGCCTCTGCGATTTCAAAGTAGGCTTCAGCGGCTTCCTCGATCTTATCAATGCAACAAAACTCGTCTGTCTTATGCGCCTGGGTAGGTTCACCTGGCCCAAGAATGATCGTTGGCGCACTGCCAAAGGCGGGCGTAAGAAATGAGGCATCCGTAAAATAGCTCACACCCCGTGCCACGGGGCGTTCTTTCAAGAGGAGTTCCATGATCTCAAAAACCTGCTGGACCCATTCATGTTCCGGATCCGTGGCCACACTACCCACATCTACCACCCGCCGGAGTTCCACATCCGCTCCAAAACGGTTTTGGAGGTTTTGAAAGACCTCGCGGTTGGTCAGACCCGGAATCGTGCGAATATCTATACCAATCTTTGCCTGATCCGGGACAGAGTTGATGTTCAGACCCCCTGAAAAGGTCCCCACGTTGATGGTAGGTTCTCCGAGAAGGGGATGCGTGGAAACAGCAAACTCATATTTCTGGAGTTTGGAAATCACCTCGACCGCCTTGTATATGGCGTTGACGCCCTGTTCTGGCATAGAACCATGTGCCGTGACCCCAGTTGTTTTTGCCTCTAACCAGAGGGCACCTTTATGGGCAACGATGGGGTAGTTGGCTGTGGGTTCCCCAACCACAATGGCTCCCACTTCCCTCAGTTTAGGATGAAGCGTGGCGAGATGGTATGCGCCTTCTGATCCAGTCTCCTCGCCTGCGGTAATGATCAAGGTCATACCCGCTTTTCTCTCTTCCCTTTTTGCTATACGCAGAGCGGCCACGACCATCGCCGCCAAGCCTCCCTTCATATCTGAGGCGCCTCTTCCATAGATTGCATCTCCCTGAATCTCACCAGAGAACGGATCTCTGCTCCAATTGCCCAGGCCCAGGGGTGCGGTATCTGAGTGCCCGGTGAAACATATGGGAGGTTTTTCTTTTCCCACTTCCAAACGCGCAACAAGGTTCGTCCTTGCCACACCAAATTCATGATAACTGACCTGAAACCCTCCGGCTTCCAACAACGCCCCCAGATACTCTGCACAATCACGCTCCAGGCCAGGAGGATTGATGGTATTGAAAGAGATCAATTTCTGGGTCAAAGAGATGGCATCCAGGCCGGTTTCCATACACTTAGCTCCTTATTATGGGTCAACCTGTTAATTGGAATAGTTAAAATAGCCTTAACTGTAGAGATATACCTTTTTTTCAGGATTTTCTTAAGAGAAAAATTTAGGATTATCCTCATTCTAATTATTTGTTTTAATTCGAGCCAATTTTAGGTAAAATGTAACAAAAATTGGCACATAAAGTGTCAACTCACTTATAGGTTCGGATGAAAGGGGCGAAGCGCTTTTGTGCGTAAAGGGAGCACTTAAGAAGAGCATAGGGCGGGATTTCGAAGCTAGTGAAGCTGAGATTACATACACATGGGGCTATTGGCGCAAATCAGCCATATTAGGATGAAATGGCGGTGCAGCCTATGTTGTTGATCCTGAAGCCTTTTTCGGCACTGCATTTGCATATTAATTCCGAAGGAAGATAGCCCTAGCAAGTTCATGGGCAATGATTTGCGGTCTATTTTCCAGCGACCTGCCTGAATGATGAGGGATATGATGATAAGGAATGAAGCATTGGATCGGATGGGAATTGGGGAAAAACGTTGCTTTAATTGCCGATTTAGCTCCACCAAATCAGGCTTGGCATGGTGTCGCAAGCGCAAAGAAATCGTGTGGGATCTTTCCACAGAAGGAGATGAATGTCTAGAATGGAGTATAAAAGTCCCTTATTCGGTAAGAATCTGGGTAGCCAGGGAAATGCTTTATTAGATAAGTTGTCCACCTGTTTCTTCTGTTCATCCAACAAGCCTGAACTCGCACTACACGTACCCGGTGACGGGATTGTGGCTATTTGTCATGAATGTTCCAAGAAGATTGTCGAATGCATATTCTTCAGATGCAAGAAATGCGGGGCGACCAAGGCCGTACCGGAAAAAGAGCAAACCATAAGACACCTGTTATTGCGTAAGCTTTTGTCGGAAGAAGAGATAAAAAGACATCTGAAAGCAATGGCCTGGATTCCAATCATAGTCAAGATGGAAAGTTGTTGGAATTGCTGCATCAGCGCCAGTAATAACTAAAGCTCCCATAGTTTGACAAGCCTCCAAGCTTTCTATCATCCCAGCCTCCCAGCTCTTTAGCTTCCCTGCTTGCCTCTGGATGTCATGCCCAATACCTTCTGACCCCAATCAAGGAGATTCCTGTAAGGTCCGTCAAACCCATCCTCATCATCGAATTCTCCGGTACCCGGATCAATGGCAACAAAGGCTACTCCAGCCGACCTGGCAGCCGCCAAGTCCCCCTTACCATCGCCCATAAAAAGGCATTTGCGTGGCTCAAACTGAAACTCCCGCAGAAGTCTGCCTAGGGATTCGGATTTGGGCCAATCCCCTCCACCTCGTATAAAGTCTAGCGAGGATTCAAGGTTTTGAGCAGACAAGATTTCCTGTAACTCGGCCCGTGGCGTATTTGAAAGGGCAACCCGCGTGATTTTCCGTTTGCCAAGCTCAGTCAGAACCTCTCTGCACCCTTTGATCAAAGGCGCTTTGGTCATGGATACATAAACGAGATCCTTGACCCTTTCCCAGCGCAGTTCAAATTCTTTTTTCTGAAAGGGCCTTTTCATTACTTGTTCCTGAATAATACGTATCTTGCTCCCACGGTCTATTCCGGTAAGCTTAAGATATAGCTCGACGATTTGATTGCGCAAGGTGGGGTCATCGGTAAACGCCTCTCCCATGGCCTGCGCATTGGCCAGATTAGACTCAATCAGCACCCCGTTCACATCAAATATGCATATATGCGTT
>JASFIT010000150.1:0-9849 GCA_050122535.1 Desulfobacteraceae bacterium
GTCCGCCTGGGATGAAGCCTCGCGATGCCGGGCGGGGCACGCGACCTGACTGCCAGCGCCAGCCCGTCCCGGGCCGGTAAGGGCCGGAGAAATGCAGCTTATGGCGGGCAGGCTTCGTTCACCTCTTCGAGGCGTAGGCTACGAGCCGGAGGCCTTTCAGAAAGGGGGAGGACTAGGATTCCCCCCTTTCATAAAGGGGGGAAGGGGGGATTTCAAGAGATTACTGAATCTAATGAATTCAAGCGGTGGCACCATGGCGCAACAGACAATACCGGGCCTTTTGAGAGAAAATGCCTTGAAGCATGGTGACCGGAAGGTGGCCATTCGCGAGAAGGAATTCGGCATCTGGCAATCGGTCACATGGCAGGGTTATTACGAGAACGTGAGGGATTTTGCCCTTGGGCTTCGTCGTTTGGGTTTCAAACGAGGGAATAACCTTTCCTATATAGGAGACAATAGGCCTGAAGGGCTTTACGCCGAACTGGGTGTCCAGTGCCTTGGCGGGGCCATTGTGGGGATCTACCCGGATAGCCACCTGGACCAGGTGGAATACATCATCAATCATTCAGATTCCATTTTTGTGGTGGTGGGTGACCAGGAACAGGCTGATAAGGTTTTGGCTATAAAGGAGAAGTGCCCCCAACTGGTTAAAGTGATAGTGGATGATCCAAAGGGCATGAGGCATTATGACGACCCGATCATTATCACCTTTAAGGATGTACAGAAGTTGGGTAGTGAAGTGGCTGAAAAAGAACCCGGGCTGTTCGAGGATATGATTGAGAAGGTATCCCCTGATGATGTGGGGATGATCAATTACACCTCAGGTACCACGGGACTGCCAAAGGGGAGTATGATCACGCAAAGGAATATGGTCGGCGTGGCTCAGGCCCAGGACAGGGTGGATCCCGCCTCGGACAACTTTGAATATGTTTCTTTTCTCCCTCTTCCGTGGATTGGGGAACAGGAATTCGGGGTCTACTGGCCCATTCACAAGGCCTTTACGGTCAATTTCCCAGAAAAGGTGGAAACGGTTCAGGAGAATATCCGGGAGATCGGTCCTCACATCTTATTGGCGCCGCCCAGAATCTGGGAGAAGATGTGCTCTGAGATTCAGGTGAAGATAGAGGATTCGATGTGGATCAAGAGGCTGGCCTACCGAATCTTTTTGTCTGTGGGCTACAAAATGGCTGATTTCAAACTGGAGAAAAAGAAGCCCTCTATTGGATGGAAGCTCCTGAACGGGATCGCCCATCTTATGTTGTTCAGATCGCTGAAGAACTACTTTGGCCTCTCCCGCCTCCGTCATGTTTACACAGGAGGGGCTCCCCTCGGCCCGGAGATATTTAATATGTTTCAGGCCCTGGGCGTCAATATCAAGCAGGCCTATGGCATGACCGAACAGACGGCTGGATCCATCATACATCGCACCGAGGACATCCGTCTGGATACCGTGGGCAAACCCCTGCCAGGTCTGGAATTCAAGATATCTGATTCAGGAGAGCTGCTCTCAAGAGGGCCCACCATCTTCAAGGGCTACTATAAGAATCCCGATGCGACGGAGGAGGCGCTTCGAGATGGGTGGTTCCATTCAGGGGACGCAGCGCTTATTGAAGAAGACGGACACGTTATCATCATAGACCGCATGGCAGACGTCATGAAGTTGATCGACGGCAGCCGATTCTCTCCCCAGCTCATTGAAAACAAATTAAGATTCAGCCCGTTCATAACGGACGCCGTGGTGGTAGGGCAGGACAGACCCTTCATTGCAGCCATGGTTGCTATTGATATGGGGAACGTGGGCAAGTGGGCGGAAAACAATCAGATCCCCTATACCACCTTCACGGATCTTTCACAGAAAGAAAAGGTTTACGACCTTGTTGCAAAGGAAGTGGCAAAGACCAATGAATCTTTGCCCAAAGTCGCCAAGATCAAACGATTTGTCCTCCTATATAAAGAACTGGACCCGGACGACGACGAGTTAACCCGGATAAGAAAGGTAAGGAGGAGCTTTGTTGCAAAGCGCTACGAAGACCTGATCACGGCCCTTTACGGGGACCAGGACGAGCTGGAGGTGGAGGCAGATATCCGCTACAAGGACGGAAAGGGATTTCGCATGAAAACCCTTGTGAAAATCAGACAAGTAGAACCCCTGGAATAGAATCGAGACGTGAAGAATCAGCAAGAACATCAACTCAGGGTGGAAGACATTCACCTTTCCTTCGGGGGCCTGAAGGCCCTTAATGGCGTCAGTGTCGGGGTCAAGGAGGGTGAAATATTTTCTATCATTGGGCCCAATGGGGCAGGTAAAACCTGTCTGCTCAATTGTATCAATCGTTTTTATCATCCGGAACAGGGGACGATTCTCTTTGAGGGTCAGGACATATCCCAGATGAAAGCACATAGAATCGCTTCTTTGGGCATTGCGCGAACATTCCAGAATGTGGAGCTCTTTGGCCACATGAGCGTTTTGGACAACATCAAACTTGGCGGCCATGTCCACTTGAAGTCCGGGTTCCTGTCAGGCGGCATATATTATGGTAGGAGCAGGAATGAAGAGATGGCTTTCAGAACGGTGATAGAAGAACAGATCATAGACCTTCTGGAGATCGAACACATAAGAAAAAAGGTGGTTCATACCCTCCCATACGGGTTCCAAAAGCGCGTGGAGCTGGCAAGGGCCTTGGCCATGAGGCCCAAGATTCTTCTCCTGGATGAGCCTGCGACAGGGATGAACCTGGAAGAGACTGAGGACATGGCCAGGTTTATCCTCGACATCAACGAGGAGTGGGGGGTCACCATCATTCTGGTTGAGCACGACATGGGTGTGGTCATGGATATCTCCGACAGGCTTTGTGTGCTGGATTTCGGCCAGAAGATTGCTGAAGGGGTCCCTGAAGAGATCCGCCACAATGAGCAGGTCATCAAGGCCTATCTGGGAGAGGAAGACCTTACATACTCTAGGCTAGGGGCATAAGAAGAATTTTAGACAGAATAATTAATCACGAAACCACGAAAGGACGAAACAACGAAATAAAGAAATTCACCACCCGCTGTCGCTTAACCCCGGAGTTTCAACTATGGCGGGGCAAGCAGAGACACGGAGGGCTCAGAGACCTCCATCTTAATTAAATGAGTGGAGTTGAATACGGGTAGACCTAGGGATCCTGCAATATCCTCAGGAAAATCTCTCTCTGTGTTCTCTGCGCCTCTAGCGAGAGGAGCGAGCGGGTGGTGAGTTCTTTCTTTTTCGTGTTTTCCAAATTTCCCCTTTTCGTGATAAATTCCTGGTTCCTGAAAATTTGGTTTTCAAGCGATCCAACCGAGCCGGTTTGTTGATCATCTGTGTAATCTGCTTGCCCCGTGAAATTCGCCTAAGGCGACTATTTCACTGGGGCGGAATCTGCGTCCAAAAGTCTCAGAGTACTGATTAGGGTCTAACATGAAGACACTCCTTTGAGGCGTGGAAATTGAATAAAAAGAGAGATTGATGGAACCTCTTCTGGACGTCAACAACATCGAGGTCATTTATCACAACGTCATCCTCGTTTTAAAGGGTATGTCTCTCAGCGTGGAACAGGGGCAGATAGTGACCATCCTTGGAAATAACGGCGCAGGCAAAACCACCACCCTCAAGGCCATTTCAGGTCTGCTAAAATCGGAAGACGGGGAGGTGACGGACGGTCAGATTCTTTTTATGGGCAACCGGATTGACAAGAAATATCCTGAGGAGATCGTCCGAATGGGGATCTTCCAGGTGATGGAGGGCAGAAGGGTCTTTGAGGATTTAACGGTGGAGGAAAATCTTATTGCAGGGGGACACACGAATAGAAGCAGAAGTAAACTGAAAGAAGATATTCACATGGTCTATGAGTACTTTCCGAGGCTTGACGATCGAAACAAGGTTTTGGCCGGGTACATCAGCGGTGGAGAGCAGCAGATGCTGGTGATCGGCAGAGGCCTCATGGCCTCACCCAAACTGATGCTTCTGGACGAGCCTTCCATGGGCTTGGCGCCCCTTTTAGTCTCCGAGATCTTTGGGATCATCCAGCGTATTAACAGGGAGGAGGGCGTGAGTGTTCTGCTGGTGGAACAAAACGCCCGTTTGGCGCTTAGCATTGCCAGTCATGGTTATGTGATGGAGAACGGGCGGATTGTTCTGGACGATACCGTTGAAAAGCTCAAGGAAAATGAGGACGTGAAAGAATTCTATCTGGGTCTGACCGAAGTGGGTAAAAAGAAAAGCTATCGAGAGGTTAAGCACTACAAGAGAAGAAAAAGGTGGCTTACATAAGGTAAAGACTCTTCTTACTCGTTCCCGAGATCCACACCGCAATGATGAGGGACGAGGGTAACGCATTCCTTCGATGTTTCGACATGGCTCAGCATCGACCCTGAGCGATGTCGAAGGGTCGACTTTGCTCAGGGCCATGAGCCTGTCGAACGGCAGATGGGCGTTTTCCGACAGCCACTACAACATCTTGTAGTCGTTTCCAAAAAGCCCTGTTTGACATATACTCTGTCTATTTCCCCATCCTAAACACACCAGATCAAGGGCAAAATACTGTCTTTCTTATCCCAAAATACACACTTTGCCTTAGTGTTTGCTTAGATTATTAGTGATCTTATGATAAAAATGAAATTGCGGTAGACAAACAGACATCCCTTGCTCGTAGTAGAAGTCTATTGGGCGGGGAAAATCATCAAGGCGAGATGAGGTAATGGCTCTAATTACAGAGGTGGCGGATGAAGTTTATGAGATCAAGCCCGAAGGAAGGGGGCTTGATTGTTTTCCTCTATGCACAGTCTATCTTGTGGTGGATGAGAAAAAGGCTCTGATTGAGGCAGGTTGCCCTGTTCAAGCCCCTGAGATCTTGGAAGCAGTGGAAAAACTAGGCTATGGTGCGAAGGAGCTTTCATATATCATTCCCACCCATGTTCATGGAGACCACGCTGGAGGGGCAGGGCTTTTGGCACAGCGGATGCCACAAGCGCAAGTTATGGCTCACCCTCGGGCCGCTAAATTCCTGGCAGACTCGTCCATGATCGCTAGATTAATGCAAGGCTTTAAGCAAATCTTTGGGGAGGACGCTGAGGAACGACTAGGAAGGATGCCTCCTGTCCCTCAAGAAAAATTTTCATTGGTTGAGGATGGGGAAAGTATTCAGTTGGGGGGAAGAGAGCTCAATGTCATTGATACTTCCGGCCATGCACCCTACCATTTTTCTTTCCTGGACACCAAGACTCGGGGATTATTTTGCGGCGATGCATTTGGTGGGTATTTCTCCGACATAGAGGTTATTTTCCCCTCCTCTACACTGGGCTCAGATCCCATTTTAACCCTGCAGAGCATGGAGAAACTGCAGGGACTCAATCCTGAACTGGTATTCTTTTCACATGGGAGTTCGACCAGAGAAGCAGCCAAGATTATTCAATTAGGCGTAGAGCAGGCGCGGCAATGTCAGGACATTGCCTTAAACGGGCTGAAGGCTGGAGAAGATCTGAAGGAGATAGCTTGCAGGCTAATAGAAGTCTTGGCAAGAGGTTCTGCGCTGGCAAGATCAGCGTTATTGAATTGGCCATATTTGATACTCGTCACGGTCGAGGGCTACCAGCAATACTTCAAGAAAAATAACATGATTTAGCCTAAACTGCAGGCCAAAGGAGTTAGCAGGGGTTTTGATGGATCTTTTCCCCAGATGAATACCCAAAAAGGGGATTGAGAGCCATAACCTTTATACTCTTAGGGATGTGTAATTGAGTCTATGCTCGGTACGATCCCAAGGGACCCTTTAACCCCCAGGAACTCTCAGAGATTATTTGTGAGATCTTTTCAACAGATGTGAATACTTTTCAAGGGTAGATCTCTGATCGATCATGAAATCTCCAAAAAAATTTCAGTCTCGAATGGGAAGATTGAACCCAAGCGGAGAATCAAATCAACTTTTTTGCACAAAGGAGAGGCGAAAATGAGATTCTTCAATGAAAAGCTAGAAACAATGCCCTTGGATGAACTGCAAGCACTTCAGAATCGCAGACTAAGAGAAACGGTTGAAAGATGTTATAACACGATTCCCTATTATCGAGAATTGTTCAGTCAAGCGGGTCTTGAAGCAGGGGATATCCGGAGCACGGATGACTTAGTGCATGTGCCTACAACAGAAAAAAAGGATCTTCGTGCCCTCTATCCTTTTCCTGTGCTGGGATTTAAGCCTCAGGAAATTTGCCGATTTGCAGCGACCACAGGAACGACAGGGACTCCGGTTACTATAGGATTCACGAGAAAAGATTGGTTTGAAACACTGAGGGAACAGATGGGTAGGCTGTTTTTCATGTGGGGAATTGGACCAGGTGACATCGTGTATCAAGGGTACGGCTTGGGCTTGTGGATGGGAGGTCCTTCCATGGAGCTCGGAACCGAAGCCTGTGGCGCTACCCTGTTTCCAGCTGGTCCCGGAAGATCCCATGCCGCTGTAGAGTGGTTGAGAGATATTGATATAACTGTGTTACTTTGTTCTCCCTCTTACACACTTCATCTCATCAGGACAGCAAAGGCCAAAGGCATTGATCCCAGGACCGACTGGAAAATAAGGGTGGTCATGTTTGGGGGGGAGAAGGCGTCGACCGAAATTAGAAGAAGGGTAGAAAATGAACTACCGGCGGGGATGAAAATCTTTGCAAATTATGGACTGACTGAGACTGGCGGCCCAGCGGTAGCCTCTGAATGCATCCACACAAGGGAAAGGGAGGAGATGCACATTCTTGCGGATGAGGTCTTTCCCGAAATCGTAGATCCGGATACGGGGAGGAGACTGGGTCGAGGTGAGCAGGGAGAATTGGTTTTGACCACACTGACCAGAGAGGCCTCGCCTATGCTCCGTTGGAGAACTCGAGACATCATGAGCTGGTGCGAAGAGCCTATGGGTTGTCCATGCGGACGCAATGCCTTCCCTAAGATAAAAGGCATTGTGGGTCGCTCTGATGACATGATTAAGGTGCGAGGGGCCATGTTTTGGCCGTCGCAGGTGGAGGATATCTTGAGCGCGGTGGATGGGGTGAATATTGAAGGATGGCAGATATACATACAAACACGAGATACGGGCTTAGAGCAGGCAAAAGTGGCGGTGGAAGCGACCAAAGAGGTATGGAATCAAGAGCAAGGTGCCAGTAGTTTACAATCCCGAATCGCGTCGGAGCTTTCCTCACGGCTAGGGCAAAAAATTGAAGTAGAAATCAAAGCACCAGATTCCTTGCCACGTTACGAAAGAAAGGCAACAAGAATAATTAGGCAAGAGGGAGGGAACTAGAATGAGAGAGAAAAGCAGTCGTTACGAAACCTATATCAAGGGAGAACGCCTCCCACACTTCAGAACACTTTCCGGTATAGAACTTAAGGAATGCTATCATGCGGCTGATACCAAGGTGAAGGGAGAAGCGCCGGGGCAGTATCCCTTCACCCGCGGCATTCACAAGGATATGTATCGGAAAAGGTTCTGGACGCGGAGGCAACAGGCCGGATTCGGAACACCAGAGGAGTCAAATGAACGGCTTCATTTCCTTCTCAAGCAAGGCATGACCGGGATAAACTTCGATCCTGACAATGCAACCAAGTTAGGTTTCGACGCCGACCATCCATTGGCCGAAGGCCAAGTAGGCTTGCAGGGAACTTCCATTTCCACCCTGGAGGATGTGGACAAACTCTTCGACAAGATTCCCCTCGATACGGTGAGTAGCACACTAATTATCAATCCACCCAGCTCTGCGATTATCTTTCCCGCATATCTTTTGGTGGCAAAAAAGAGAGGAATTCCATGGGATAAACTTCGAGGAACGATCATGAATTGCGCCGTTACTCAATTGATAGGCCCTAACATCCAAGCTGTCACAGAGTTCTATCCCTTAGAAGTCGCCATGAGAACGGCCGTTGACGTTATAGAATACAGTAGCAAGAATCTGACCCACTGGAATAGTATTAATATAAATGCCTATAATTGCAGGGAGTATTGCATAACCGCCATTCAAGAGGCGGCCTTTGCCTTCACATTGGCTGAGGAATATATTCAACGTCTGCTAAATAGGGGCCTGGACATTGATGAGTTTGCAGGAAGAATGGCCTTTTTCACCAGTTGCCATATTGACTTCCTGGAAGAGATTGCGAAGCTTAGGGCCATGCGCAGGATCTGGGGAAAGTTAATCAAAGAGAAGTATCATGCGAAAGATGCGAAAAGTTGTCTTTTCAGGACAGCAATCCAGACAAGTGGCCTTGTGTTGACGGCCCAGGAGCCTCTAAACAATATAGTCAGAGCAACTATCCAGACCATGGCAGCAGTGCTAGGGGGCAGCCAGTCTATTCACACCACCTCCTACGATGAGGCCTATGCTCTACCGACTGAGGAAGCCCACAAACTCTCTGTGAGGACGCAACAGATTATCGGGTTTGAAACAGGCGTTACCGCCACTGTCGACCCAATGGGAGGATCCTATGTCATTGAATGGCTGACAGATAAGCTTGAAGAGGAAATAGTTGCCTTGATGGGAACTATTAATTCAAAAGGGGGCTTTCTTAAGCTTTTTGAAAATCGATGGATAGATAAGATGATCAACGAATCAAGGAACAAGATGGCAGAGGACCTAGAAAAGGGAGATCTTCTCAGGGTCGGTGTCAATATATTCGATGAGGAAGCGGAAGATGCTGAGATCGACATGGATATTTTCCAGCATGATCCGGAATCAGAGAATAGGAGAAAGCGTTATCTCAAACAATACAAAGAACAACGAGACCAAAAAGCAGTCCAAAATAGTTTAGATAAGTTGTGTGAGCTCATGCAAAATGATTCAGAAGCAAATTGCATTCCCATGGTAATGGAAGCACTGGAGGCCAAGGCGACCTTAGGAGAGATTGTGGACACCTTTAGAAAGGCCTATAATTTTGAGATAAAGCCAAGATAAGCTCATAAAGGGAGAGTAGAGAATGGGTGATCGGGCTATAAGGGTAATCCTTGGAAAGGTAGGACTTGACGGACATGATAACGGAGTGCGGATTGCGGCTAAGTGGCTGGCTGATGAAGGCATGGAGGTGACTTATTTGGGTCTTCATAATACGGCGGAAGGCCTCGTAAATGCTGCGATTCAGGAAAGCGCAGATGTCCTAGGATGTAGCTTTCTAGGAGGTGAGCATCTTTACTTCACCCGTAATATTCTAAGAATCATGAAGGAGAAGGGGGCTACAGATCTTAACCTCGTGCTAGGGGGAGTGATACCCCCCAAAGATGTGAACAAATTAAAAAGCTATGGTGTGGATAGCATTTTCACGCCGGGCACGCGGAAAGCTACCATCGTGAACAAAATATTAGACCTGTGTAAGTCAGGATCATAATCGGCATTCATTATCTCGCAATTATTTTGTGGATTAGGTTTAGCCGCTGCCAGTAGAACTGGCGGTATGGAGAAGTCCCCTAGAAAGGGCCAATAAACCTAAATGGAAAGAAATTTGGCTGGCTTGAGGTCGGATGTTTCACGTCTTGTGGTGAGATACTACTGGATGATTTTAGATATTACAGATGGTAAAGGCAAGAACCTTGTTTGCGGAGAATTTTGTGGATAAATTCTCTTACGATTTGATGTTGTAATCTTCAATTTGACAAAAGTATAGACTACCCGAATAACCTGTCGTTTTTCGGAGTTGAAGATATTCACGGTTTTTTGCCATAACGTAGAATCCCCCCAACACTGCACATTACAGCTGCTAACCTTGCATTTTTTGAGGTATTCCATAGTGCATATTCAGAAACATGCAATCCTGAGCCATTTCAGCCATATACAATATATGGACATTCTCACCAAAATCCGCTA